>DWWE01000063.1 GCA_019119835.1 Candidatus Gemmiger stercoravium
CAGGGAAATTTTACGGCAAATTGTGTGCGAGGAACGAAGTGACGAGTGCGCGATTTGCCGTAAAATTTTGTCGAAGGGGATACACAAGGGGAAACAGCCGCGTTAGGCAATTGCCGTGCGCGGCTGTTGCCCCTTGTGGTCGTCGGTCCGCGGGCAGGGTTACTGCAGCACCGCGCCCAGGTTGGCGCTGGTGACCTGGCGGGCGTAGCGGGCCAGCCAGCCGGATTTGACGTTGGGTTCGGGGGCCGTGTAGGCGGCCTTGCGGCGGGCGAGTTCCGCTTCCTCCACCAGCAGGGTGATGGAGGCGCCGGGGATGTCAATGGCGATCCGGTCGCCCTCTTCGATCAGGCCGATGGGCCCGCCGGCCGCCGCTTCGGGGCTGACATGGCCGATGGCCGCGCCGCGGGAGGCGCCGGAGAACCGGCCGTCGGTGATCAGTGCCACGGTGGTGTCCAGCTTCATGCCGGCCAGCGCGCTGGTGGGGTTGAGCATCTCCCGCATGCCGGGGCCGCCCTTGGGGCCTTCGTACCGGATGACCACCACGTCGCCGGGGTGGATGCGGCCGTTGTAGATCGCATCGATGGCCTGCTCCTCACTGTTGAAGACCCGGGCCGGGCCGGTGTGCCGCTGCATTTCGGGGGCGACGGCGCTGCGCTTGACCACGCAGCCGTCCGGCGCGATGTTGCCCCAGAGGATCTGCAGCCCGCCGGTCTCACTGTAGGGGTTGTCGATGGGGCGGATGGCCTTCTCGTCCAGGATATGGGCGCCCCGGATGTTCTCGCCCAGCGTCTTGCCGGTGACGGTGGGGACCTCCAGGTCCAAAAGGCCCTTCTTGGCCAGCTCGGCCTGCACCGCCGGGATGCCGCCGGCCGCGTACAGGTCGGGCATGTGGGTGGGGCCGGCCGGGGCCAGGTGGCAGAGGTTGGGGGTTTTGGCGCTGATCTCGTTGAACAGTTTCAAATCCAGCGGCACGCCGGCCTCGTGGGCGATGGCCAGCAGGTGCAGCACCGTGTTGGTGGAGCAGCCCAGGGCCATGTCGCAGGTCAGGGCGTTGCGGATGGACCGCTCGTTGACGATCTGCCGGGCGGTAATGCCCCGGCGCACCAGCTCCATGACGGCCATGCCCGACCGCTTGCCCAGCTGCAGCCGCTTGGCGTAGACCGCGGGGATGGTGCCGTTGCCGGGCAGCGCGATGCCGATGGCTTCGCACAGGCAGTTCATGCTGTTGGCGGTATACATGCCCGAGCAGGACCCGCAGCCGGGGCAGCAGTTGCAGGTGCAGTCCTCCAGCTGGTCGTCGCTGATCAGGCCGGCCTTGTAGGCGCCCACCGCTTCGAACATCTTGGAAAGGCTGACCTCCTCGCCCTCATAGCGGCCGGCCAGCATCGGCCCACCGGAACAGACGACGGCCGGCACGTCCAGCCGGCAGGCCGCCATGAGCATGCCGGGCACGATCTTGTCGCAGTTGGGCACCAGCACCAGCCCGTCCAGCTGGTGGGCCATGCACATCGTCTCGACACTGTCGCAGATCAGTTCCCGGGAGGCCAGCGAATACTTCATGCCGATGTGGCCCATGGCGATGCCGTCGCAGACGCCGATGGCCGGGATCAGGATGGGGGTGCCGCCGGCCATCCGCACGCCGGCCTTGACGGCGTCGGCCAGCTTGTCCAGGTTCATGTGGCCGGGCACGATCTCGCTGTAGGCCGAGACAACGCCGATGAGCGGGCGTTCCAGTTCCTCCGGCGTATAGCCCAGGGCGTAGAACAGGCTGCGGTTGGGGGCGCGCTCGGGGCCCTTCTTCACATTATCGCTGCGCATTGGAATCTACCTCCTAACAATGCCAGACAAAAAGGGGGACGGGGTCCATGGCGGCCCGCCCCCCGGGGTTGTGTTTACTTCTTCAGCCAGCTCATCATCTTGCGCAGTTCGGCGCCCACCTTCTCGATCAGGTGCTTGCTCTGCATCCGGCGCTCGGCCAGGAAGTGGGTCTTGCGGCCGCCGTTGGGGCTCATCTCGGTGAGGAACTCGCTGGCGAAGGTGCCGTCCTGGATCTCGGTGAGGACCTTCTTCATCTCCTTGCGGGTTTCCTCGGTGATCAGCCGCTTGCCGGTGCGGTAGTCGCCGTATTCGGCGGTGTTGGAGATGGAGTACCGCATCTTGGAGAAGCCGCCCTCGTTGATCAGGTCCACGATCAGCTTCATCTCATGGCAGGTCTCGAAGTAGGCCATCTCGGGGGCGTAGCCGGCTTCCACCAGCGTGTCGAAGCCCGCCTTGATGAGCTCGCAGACGCCGCCGCACAGCACGGCCTGCTCGCCGAACAGGTCGGTCTCGGTCTCCTCCTTGAAGGTGGTCTCCAGGATGCCGGCGCGGCCGGCGCCGATGCCGCAGGCGTAGGCCAGGGCCAGTTCCTTGGCCTTGCCGGTGTAGTCCTGCTCGACACAGATCAGGGAGGGGCAGCCCTCGCCTTCGGTGTACAGGCGGCGGACGATGTGGCCCGGGCCCTTGGGGGCGATCATGATGACATCCACATTCTTGGGCGGGGTGATGGTCTTGAAGTGGATGTTGAAGCCGTGGGCGAAGGCCAGGGCCTTGCCCTCGGTCATATAGGGGGCCACCTGCTTGTTGTAGATGTCGGCGCACAGCTCGTCCGGCACCAGCATCATGACGATGTCGCCGGCCTGGGCGGCTTCTTCCACCTCCATAACGCGGAAGTTGGGGTGGGCGGCGGCGAACTCGGCGGCCTTCTCCCAGTGGGCGGAGCCCTTGCGCAGACCGACGACAACGTTCACGCCGCTCTCGGCCAGGTTCTCGGAATGGGCGTGGCCCTGGGAACCGAAGCCGATGATGGCGACGGTCTTGCCGTCCAGCAGGCCGAGGTTGCAGTCGGAATCGTAGTACTTGTTGATAGCCATGGGTACATCTCTCCTTTGGTTTTGATGGTTGTATATGGTTGAATTAAAAAAGGAAAACACGGGAAAAACTCATGCCTCCCCGCCGGCCGGCGGGTCGGGGCAGCGGGTGCCGGGCAGCGGGAACTGGGCGGCCCGGATCTCCTGCGGGGGTTTCTGCATGTGGGGGTGCTTGCCGCCCCGCTCCAGCGCGGTGACGCCGGTGCGGCAGAGTTCCAGCACCTCGTAGCCGGCGAACATTTTCAGGAAGGCGTCGATCTTTTCCGGCTTGCCGGTAAGTTCCAGCACCATGCTGTCGGGGGAAAGGTCGATGATCTTGGCCTTGTAGATGCTGGCGATCTCCCGCAGTTCGGCCCGGTTGCGGGTGTCGCAGGCCACCTTCAGCAGCAGCAGTTCCCGCTGCAGGCTTTTGTCGGGGGTGAGCTCGAACACCTGGCGGGAAACCTCCAGCCGTTCGGTCTGCAGGATCAGCTGTTCGATCTCCTGGTCCCGGCCGTGGGTGGTGACGGTGATCCGGCTGATGGCCGGGTCGTTGGTGGCCGAGACGGTCAGGCTGTCGATGTTGAAGCCGCGGCGGTTGAAGAGGCTCGACACCCGTGCCAGCACGCCGCTCTGGTTGTCCACCAGCAGGCTGATGACCCGGCGCCGGTCAGCCGGCGGGGCCGTGAAGGTTGACTTGGTCATGGGGCATACCTCCTTTTATTCCATGATGATGTCCTCGATGTCGCCGCCGCCGGGGATCATCGGCAGCACCCGCTCGTCCTTGCCGATGCGGCAGTCGATCCAGCTGGGGCCCTTCTGCTTCATGGCATCGGCAAAGACGGCGGCGAATTCCGCCGGGGTCGAGGCCCGGTAGCCCTTGGCGCCGAAGCCCTCGGCCAGCTTGACAAAATCGGTGCGGCGGTGGGGGTCGGTGCTGGAGTAGCGGCCTTCGTAGAAACTGGTCTGCCACTGGCGGACCATGCCCAGCACCTGGTTGTTGAAGATGACCGTGATGATGGGCAGCCCGTAGCTGACGGCGGTGCAGCCTTCGTTGAGGTTCATGTGGAAGGACCCGTCGCCGGTGAGCATGATGACCCGGGCGTCCCGCCCCAGCGCCAGCTGGGCGCCGATGGCCGCGCCGTAGCCGAAGCCCATGGTGCCCAGGCCGCCGCTGGTCAGGAACCCGCGGCTTTTGGTGTGGTGCAGGTACTGGGCCGCCCACATCTGGTGCTGGCCCACGTCGGTGACATAGACGGCCTCCGGCCCGGCCTGGCGGCAGATCTCGGCGATCAGCTGGTGGGGGCGCAGTTCGGTGTCGCTGTCCTGGGGGTGGTAGTCCACCTTCTGCCAGCTGCGGATCTGCTCCATCCAGAGTTTGTGCTCGGTTTTTTCCACATAGGGCAGGATGGCCTGCAGCACATAGGCGGCGTCGCCGGTGATGGACATGTCCAGGTCCACGTTCTTGCCCATCTCGCTGGGGTCAATGTCGATCTGAATGACCTTGGCCTTGGGGGCGAAGCGGTCGGGGCTCAGCGCCACCCGGTCGGAAAAGCGGGTCCCCACCGCGATGACCAGGTCGGCTTCGGCCACCGCCTTGTTGGCGGCAAAGCTGCCGTGCATCCCCAGCATGCCCAGGTTGTGGGGTTCGCCGTAGCTGAGCACGCCGGCGGCCATCAGGGTGTGGGTGGCGGGGATGCCGGCCTTGGTCAGCAGGTCCCGCAGCGGCTGGCAGCCCGCCGCGCTGCGCACCCCGCCGCCGAAACAGACGATGGGGCGCTGCGCCTCGTTGATGAGGCGGGCGGCCTGCCGGGCTTGTTCCTGATCCACCCGGGTGACGGTGCGGATCAGTTCGGGGGCCTTGCGGGTGAACTCGCAGGAATTGGCGGTGACATCCTTGGGGATGTCCACCAGCACCGGGCCCTTGCGCCCACTCTGGGCGATGCGGAAGGCGTTGCGCATCGTGTCGGCCAGATCCTCGACCCGGCGGACCGTGTAGTTGTGCTTGGTGATGGGCAGGGTGATGCCCTCGATATAGGCTTCCTGGAAGCTGTCCCGCCCGATCAGGCTGGTGGCCACGTTGCCGGTGAAGGCGACCATCGGCACGCTGTCCATATAGGCGGTGGCGATGCCGGTGACCAGGTTGGTGGCGCCGGGGCCGCTGGTGGCCAGCACCACGCCGGTGCGGCCGGTGGCGCGGGCGTAGCCGTCCGCCGCGTGGGCGGCGCCCTGCTCGTGGGCGGTCAGGATGGTCTGGATGCGGTCGGCGCTCTTGTACAGCTCATCATACAGGTTCAGCACCGCCCCGCCGGGGTAGCCGAACAAGAGATCGACGCCCTGCTCGATCAGCACTTCCACAAAGATCTGGGATCCGGTCAAACGCATAGGGGGACACTCCTTTCTCCTTCTTACACCTGTCTGTTTTTGTCGGGCGGCTTTTCGGGGTGCGCCGACGGGCGGCGGATACAAAGAAGCCGGCCTTTGTCTCCTGTTCGACAAGAGACAAAGGCCGGCCGGCTCTCTGCGGTACCACTCTTTTTGGCATGGGGCCCCATGCCCACTCAGCGGGCTTCGCCGCCCTGTCCGGGGGAAAGCCCTGCACGGTAACGGGTGCGTCCGGGCCGCGGCTACTGAGGTTCGCCGGGCCTGCTCCGGGAGGACTTCGCGCCCGGCCGCCGGCTGCCTTGCACCTTCCGGCAGTTCTCTGGCGGCGGCTTGTGAACGCTACTGGTTCCCATCTGCGCATTTGCGGTATAGTCTGAATTGTACCGCAGATTTTTGTCTGTGTCAACAGTTTTTGTTGAGTTTTCACAAACTCTTGCGCTGTCGGCCGGATCCGTATTATACTGGGTGTAGTGTGAGCGGTTCTCTTGAAGAACGATCAGGGGAGGATTTTGAAAATGACGATTCAGGAAATGGTCGCCCGCCTGAACGGGCTGGTGGTATTCCGCGGGATCCTGGAGGACCCGCTGGTCAAACGGTTCTGCGCGCTGCTGCAGGCGGCGCGGGATTATGACGGCGACCCGGCGGCGCTGACCGGGGCCGCCGGCGCCTTTGAGGCCGCGCTGCTGCCCCGCGGGGAGGATTGGAGCGCCGTGCTGCTGGACCTGCTGCTGGAGGATGACAACCTGTGCATCCGCCGGGCGGCGTCGGGCGGCGCCGGCGAGGTGGCCGAGACCAACCTGGCGCGGGAGCTGGCGCTGCTGGCCCAGGTGGGCGCGCTGACGCCGGACCGGCTGGTGGCCGGGCTGCCCGGCGCCGACACGCTGGTGCAGCAGATGCTGCCGGCGCCCTGGAAGGCCCAGCCCCGGGACTACGCCGCCGCCTACCGGGCCCGCTGCGCCGAGGTGAGCCGCAAAGGCTTCGGGATGTTTGCCCGCCACCACGTCTTCACGCTGGAGGAGGGCTGCCTGACCCCGGTGCGCTACCCCGACCCCCAGCGGCTGTGCGAGCTGCCGGGCTATGAGCGGGAGCGGCAGAAGGTGATCGAGAACACCCGGGCGCTGCTGGCCGGCAAACCGGCGGCCAACGTGCTGCTGTACGGCGACGCGGGCACCGGCAAATCCAGCACCGTGAAGGCCATTGCCAACGAGTATGCGGCCGAGGGGCTGCGGCTGGTGGAGATCAAGAAACACCAGCTGTACCAGATGCCCGCCCTGATGGACGAGCTGGCCCAGAACCCGCTGAAGTTCATCCTGTTCATCGACGATCTGAGCTTCGCGGCCAACGACGACAACTTTGCGGCGCTGAAGGCGATCCTGGAAGGCAGCGTGGGCGGCCGCAGCCATAACGTGGCGGTGTACGCCACCTCCAACCGGCGGCACCTGGTAAAGGAGCGGATGAGCGACCGCACCGGCGACGACCTGCATGAAGCCGACACCCGCCAGGAACTGATGAGCCTGTCGGCCCGGTTCGGGCTGACCGTGACCTTCCAGCAGCCGGACAAGGCCCGGTTTGACGCGATCCTGCTGGATCTGGCCCGGCAGTACGGCCTGCAGATGCCCGCCGACCAGCTTTACCTGCGGGGCGAAGCCTTCGCCCTGCGGGCCGGCGGCCGCAGCCCCCGGGTGGCCAAGCAGTTTGTGGAACTGGCCGCCGCCGGGGTGGGGGTGTGACCCGCCCCTTCGCTATACCACCAGCTGGAAGCCGTCGGCTTCCAGCTTTTGTTTGATCTCGGCGATCTGGTCGGCGTCGCGGGTCTCCAGCCCCAGTTTGAGGAAGCAGCTGGTGATGGCCATGTTGGTGTCGCCCTGGTCGTACTGGACGCTGACCACGTTGGCCCCGCAGCCCGAGATGATCTCGCTGACCCGGGTGAGCTGGCCGGGCTTGTCCTCCAGCGCGATGGTCAGGTTGCACTTGCGCCCGCCCATGACCAGGCCGCGGTTGATGACCCGGGAGAGGATGTTCACATCAATGTTGCCCCCCGAGATCAGGCAGACGGTCTTCTGCCCGGCCAGCGGCAGCTTGCCGAACAGCGCCGCCGCCACCGGCGTGGCGCCCGCGCCCTCGGCCACCAGCTTCTGGTTTTCCATCAGCGCCAGGATGGCCGCGGCGATCTCGTCCTCGCTGACCGTAACGATGTCGTCCACATACCGGCGGATCAGCTCGAAGGTCTGTTCGCCGGGGGTCTTGACTGCGATGCCGTCGGCAAAGGTGTCCACCCGGTCGAGGGTGCGGTAGCTGCCGGCCTTCCAGGCGTCGTACATGCTGGCTGCGCCGGCGGCCTGTACGCCGTAGACCTTCACCTCGGGGCGCAGGCTCTTGATGGCCAGCGCCACCCCGGCGATCAGTCCCCCGCCGCCGATGGGCACCACCACGGCCTGCACGTCGGGCAGCTGATCCAGGATCTCCAGCCCGATGGTGCCCTGCCCGGCCATGACCAGCTCATCGTCGTAAGGGTGGATGAAGGTCATGCCGGTCTGCTGCTGCAGCTCCACGGCCCGGTCATGGGCGTCGTCGTAGGTGCCCCGCACCAGCTCCACCCGGGCGCCCAGCCGCTTGGTGCTTTCCACCTTCATGATGGGCGCGCCGTCCGGCATGCACACCACGCTGGGAATGCCCATGCGGGAGGCGGCCAGCGCCACCCCCTGGGCGTGGTTGCCCGCCGAACAGGCGATGACCCCCCGCTCCCGCTCGGCTTCGGTGAGCTGGCTGATCTTGTAATAGGCCCCCCGCAGCTTGAAGCTGCCGGTGACCTGCAGGTTCTCGGTTTTCAGGTACAGCCCCTCGGCCAGCCGCGGCGCGGCGATCAGGTCGGTGCGGCGGGCCACCTCCCGCAGCGCAAAGGCTGCGTGGTAGATCTTGTCCAGTGTGAGCATAACATCCCCCTCGGTGGGTATTGCCCGCCGGGGGGTCAGGTTGCGAAAGCGGCCCGGCCGAAACGGCGGGCCGCTTTCCGCTTCCCCCTTGAAGCAGCGAGCGTATGTGCATGATTATAGTTGAACATGTTTAATTTGTAAAGTGAAATCTTTTCATCTTGTGTGCCTGAGGCGTACAGGTTTCCCGCCTTACGATTTTGTCACCTGCCGCCCCCTTCGCCCCCGGCGTGGTATAATAATGGGGAAAGAAAGGAGGGCCCCTATGACCCGTCTGTTTTTGCTGGAAGATGACGAAGCCCTGGCCGAAGCGCTGGCCTGGGCGCTGGAGAAAAACGATTTTGCGGTGACCCGCGCCGCCACCCTGGCCGAAGCCCGGAAGCTGCTGGCCGGCGGGGATTTTGCGCTGCTGGTGCTGGATGTGGGCCTGCCCGACGGCAGCGGGTTCGGGCTGTGCCGGGAACTGCGGGCCGCCGGGTCGGCGGTGCCGATCCTCTTCCTGACCGCTGCCGACGAGGAGGTCAGCATCATCCGCGGGCTGGACGGCGGCGGGGACGACTACATGACCAAGCCCTTCCAGCTGGGGGAGCTGTGCAGCCGGCTGCGGGCGCTGCTGCGCCGGGCCGGGGGCGCCGCGGCCCCCCAGACGCTGCGCAGCGGCGGGCTGGTTATCGACCTGCCCGGCTGCCGGGTGACCCGCGGCGGCCGGACGCTGGAACTGACCGCCGCCGAGTACCGGCTGCTCTGCCTGCTGGTGCGGCACGCCGGCCAGACCCTGACCCGCCGGGCCATCCTGGACGAACTGTGGGACGGCACCGGCGACTTTGTGGACGACAACACCCTGTCGGTGTATGTGCGGCGGCTGCGCAGCAAGGTGGAGGAGGACCCCGGCGCCCCCCGGCATCTTCTGACCGTGCGGGGGTTCGGCTACCGGTGGGAGGGGGAGGCATGAGGGCGCTCTCGTCGGTCTGGCAGGACCGGGGCGCCCGCCGCCTGCTGACCGGGGCGCTGTGGCTGGCCGCCGGGCTCTGCCTGTGGGGGATGGCCGGGGGCTGGCTGGCGGCGCTGGGGGCCGGGGCGGCCCGGCGGGAACTGCTGGAAGGGCTGGCCGCCGGGCTGCTGGAACAGGGGCTGACCCCCGGCCAGGCGGCCGCCGCCCTGACCCGCACCGCCCCCAGCGAGGCCGGCCGGCAGCTGCTGGCCCAGATGGGCCTGGCCCGGCCCCGCTGGCCCGCCTGGGGCTGGGCGGCGCTGGGGGCCGGGCTGGCGGCGGGGCTGGTGCCGGCGGCGGTGATGCTGGCCGGCTGCGCCCGCTGGCTCTGCCGGCGGGAGGGAGTCTGCCGCGCCCGGCTGCAGCTTGTGCGCCGCTGCGCGGCAGGCGACCCGGCGGCCCGCCTGCCCTGGGACGAGGGCGGCACGCCGGGGCTGCTGTGGCAGGCGGTGGACGAGCTGGCCGCCGCGCTGCGGGCCGGCCAGGCCCGGGAGCACCGGGGGCGGGAGTTCCTGAAAACCACGATGGAGGACATCTCCCACCAGCTCAAGACCCCGCTGGCCGCGCTGGCGCTGTATGACCAGATCCTGCTGGACGACCCGGCCGACGCCGGGGCGGTGGCCCGGTTTGCGGCCAAGAGCGCGGCGGCGGTGGACCGGATGACCCGGCTGGTGCAGACGCTGCTGCGGCTGGCCAGCCTGGACGCCGGGGGCATTGCCTTTGCCCCCGCCCCCTGCCCGCTGGACCGGCTGGCCGCCGACGCTGCCGAACCGCTGACCGCCCGGGCCGCCGCCGAGGGCAAGGCCCTGACGCTGGCGGGGCCGCCGGGGGCGGCGGTTCTCTGCGACCCGGCCTGGACCGGCGAGGCGGTGGGCAACCTGATCAAGAACGCGCTGGATCACACCAACCCCGGCGGCCATGTGGCGGTGCGCTGGGGCACCGGGCCGCTGGGGGGCTGGCTGACCGTGACCGACGACGGGCCGGGCATCCCGGCCAGGGACATCCACCACATCTTCAAACGGTTTTACCGGGGCAGCGCCCCCCGGGGCGAAGGGCTGGGCCTGGGGCTGCCCTTTGCCCGCACCGTGCTGGAAGCCCAGGGCGGCGGCCTGCAGGCCGAAAGCGAGGAGGGCCGCGGCGCGGTGTTCACCGCCTTTCTGCCTGCGGCGCCCCCGGGCGGACAGCTTTCAACATCGTAAGTCGGGATTCACCCGGCTGTCACCCAGGCGCGGTAGGATGAGACTGGGCGGCCGAAGGATACGGGCCGCACAGAAAGTGAGGGAGCGTATGCCAATTCTGCAAGTGACCGATCTGTCCAAGACCTACGGGACCGGGGACGCCGCGGTCCACGCGCTGCGCGGGGCCAGCTTCAGCCTGGAAAAAGGGGAGTTCGCCGCCGTGGTGGGCGAGTCCGGGTCGGGCAAATCCACCCTGCTCAACTGCATCGGCGGGCTGGAGACCCCCACCGCCGGGCAGGTCATCATCGACGGCCAGCCGCTGTTTGAGCTGGACGAGGAGCGCCGCACCCTATTCCGCCGCCGGCGGATCGGGTTTGTGTTCCAGTCCTTCCACCTGATCGCCGAGCTGAACGTGGAGCAGAACATCCTGTTTCCGCTGCTGCTGGACGGCCGCCGCCCCGACGGCGACGAGCTGGAGGAGCTGCTGGCCACGCTGGGCCTGGCCGAGCGGCGGCATCATCTGCCGGGGCAGCTGTCCGGCGGGCAGCAGCAGCGGGTGGCCATCGGCCGGGCACTGATGACCCGGCCGGCGCTGATCCTGGCCGACGAGCCCACCGGCAACCTGGACCGGCGCAACAGCCGCGAGGTGATGGAGCTGCTGACCCGGGCGTCCCGGCTGTACGGGCAGACGGTGCTGATGATCACCCACAACAGCGAGCTGGCCGCCGGCGCCGACCGGGTGCTGCGGGTGAGCGACGGGGTGCTGACCGACCTGGGAGGTGCTGAGGGATGAAGACTGCCAAAACCCCCGCCCTGCGCAGCTGGCTGGCCCTGGTGCCGCTGAGCGCCCGGGCCCACCGGCGGCAGAACCGGATGACGCTGTTCTGCATCGTGTTGGCCGTGTCGCTGGTGGCCACCATCTTTGCCATGGCGGACATGGAACTGCGCACCCAGCGGCGGACGGCCATCCGCACCGACGGCAACTGGCATGTGGCCACCACCGACCTGACCGCCGACCAGGCTGCCGTGGTGGCCGCCCGGCCGGATGTGGCCGCGGTGGGGCTGTACGACGTGGCCAACTACCATCTGGACGGCGGCTACACCCTGGCCGGGCAGGAGGTGGCGGTGTGCGGGTCGGACACGGCCTTTTACACCGAGATCTTCCCCCTGGCCATCCTGGAAGGCCGCGCCCCCGCCGCCCCCGACGAGGCGGTGCTGACCGAGAGCGCCCGCCGTCAGGGCCTGGGGCTGGGGGACAGCTTTGTCCTGCAGAGCCCCACCGGCGCCCACACCCTGACCGTCGTGGGCTTTATCGAGACCACCACGATGCTTTCCCGCAACGACGCGGCGGGGGTGGTGCTGACGCTGGACGGCTTTGGGGCGGTGAGCGACCGTCACGAGCTGAACGTCTACATCCGGTTCACCCCGCTGTCCGACAAGCAGCGGGCCATCCGGGACATCCAGGCCGCCTTTGCCCTGCCCGACGGCGCCCTGAAGGAGAACGCCCGGCTGATGACGCTGGACCTTTCCACCTCCAACCGGTGGCTGGCCTCGCTGTACGGCACGGCGCTGGTCCTGTTTGTGCTGGTGCTGGCCGCCGGCGTGCTGATGATCGCCGGCACGCTGAACAGCAGCGTGGCCGCCCGCACGGCCTTTTTCGGGCTGCTGCGCTGCCTGGGGGCCACCCCCCGGCAGGTGCGCCGCTATGTGCGGCGGGAGTCGCTGCAGTGGTGCGCCGCGGCGGTGCCGGCCGGGCTGGCGGTGGGCACCCTGGTCAGCTGGGGGCTGTGTGCGCTGCTGCGGGCGCTGGCCCCCGGGTATTTCTATGACATGCCGATGTTCGCCCTCTCCCCCATCGCGCTGGTGTTCGGCGCTCTGGTGGGGGTGGTGACGGTGCTGCTGGCCGCCCGCACCCCGGCCCGCCGGGCGGGGGCGGTCTCGCCGCTGACCGCGGTGCGGGGCAACGCCGGGGGCACCCCGCCGGTGCGCCGGGGCCTGCGCCGCACCGGCCGCCGGCTGGCCTGGCAGCTGGGGGTCCACCATGCGCTGGCCGGCCGGCGCAACCTGGTGCTGGTGGCGGGCAGCTTTGCCCTGTCCATCGTGCTGTTCCTGGCCTTTGACACGGCACTGGACTTTTTCCACCATGGCTGGAAGCCGGTGCAGCCCTACGCCCCCGACCTGAGCGTGGTCAGCGCCGACAACACCTGCTCGCTGGACCCGGCGCTGCAGCAGGAGCTGGCCGGCGTGGAGGGGGTCCGGCGGGTGTTCGGCCGGCAGTTCGCCTACAGCCTGCCCGCCCGGACCGCCGACGGGCAGGACCTGACGGTGAACCTTGTGACCTATGAGGAAAACCAGTTCCGCTGGGCCGGCCGGGAACTGCTGGAGGGCGCCGTGGACCCGGCCGCCGACTTTACGGTGCTGACCGTCTACGACCCGGCGGGGCCGGCCGCCCTGGCCGTGGGCGACCGGCTGGAACTGCTGGGCCGCTCGCTGACGGTGGGCGGGCTGCTCTCCTCCAGCCCGCTGGACCGGGAGGAAGGGGTGGTGCTGCTGATCTGCAACGAAGCCACCTTTGCGGCCCTGACCGGCGAGACCGGCTACACGATCCTGGACATCCAGGTGGAGGGCGGCTTCACCGACGCGGCGCTGGAACAGGTCCGCACGCTGGCCGGCCAGGCCACCGGCGGGGACTATGTCTTCAGCGACCGGCGGGCCAGCAACCTGGAAGGCCGCGGGGCCTACCTGGCCATCGGGGTGTTCTTCTACGGGTTCGAGGTGGTCATTGCGCTGATCACGGTGCTGAGCATCCTCAACTGCATCCAGATGAGCGTGTCCGCCCGGCTGCCCCAGTACGGCGCCATGCGGGCCGTGGGGCTGACGGTGCGCCAGCTGCTGCAGATGGTGCTGGCCGAGTCGGCCTGCTACGCGGCGGTGGGCTGCGCGGCCGGGCTGGCGCTGGGCCTGCCGCTGCACCGGGCGCTGTACCTGAGCATGATCACCCCCCGCTGGGGCACCGACTGGACGGTGCCCTGGGGCGCCATCGGGGTGATTGTGGCGCTGGTGGCGGGCAGCGCGCTGCTGGCCGCCCGGGCCCCGGCCCGCCGGCTGCGGGGCCTTTCGGTGACCGCCACCATCGCGTCGGAATAACCTGTTTCCCGGAAACCGGCCGGGGGCCGTGTCCGCTGCGGCGGCACAGGGTCCCCGGCTTTTTGCGCCCCGCCAAAACGACCAAAACGCACAAAATTTGTGGGGCATTCTTGTGCTTGTATACACTTTTTTTGGCTTTGGGTTTCGTCTATAATGATTGTATACAAGGTCTTGCACCGAATCAAACAGGAGGTTTTCGGCATGGACATCCGCTATTCCTGCAACCAGCGCGACTTCAAGCGCTATACCACCGAGGAGACCCGCAACGAGTTTCTCATCACCGGTCTGTACAAGCCCGACGAGGTCGTGGCCGTCTACAGCCATGTGGACCGCATGGTCACCCTGGGCTGTATGCCGGTGAAGGAGGAAGTCTCCATCGACAAAGGCATCGACGTGTGGGCCAATTTCGGCACCCACTATTTCCTGGAGCGCCGGGAGATCGGCATCTTCAACATCGGGGAGGGCGCCGGCACCATCACCGCCGACGGCGTGGCCTACCACCTGAACTACAAGGACTGCCTGTACATCACCCAGGGCACCAGGGAGGTCACCTTCCGGAGTGACGACGCCGAAAAGCCGGCCAAGTTCTACATGGTCTCGGCCCCGGCTCACTGCCGGTACGAGACCCGGCTCATCACCATCGACGAAGCCGCCAAGCGCCCCCTGGGCAGCCTGGAGACCTGCAACAAGCGCACCATCAACCAGTTCATCCACCCCAGCGTGCTCAAGACCTGCCAGCTTTCGATGGGCATGACCGCCCTGGAACCCGGCAGCAACTGGAACACCATGCCCAGCCATACCCACGAGCGCCGCATGGAGATCTACACCTACTTTGAGGTGCCGGAAGGCCAGGTGGTGTTCCACATGATGGGCGAACCCGGCGAGACCCGCCACATCGTGATGCACAACTACGACGCGGTGATCAGCCCGTCCTGGAGCATCCACAGCGGCGTGGGCACCGCCAACTACACCTTCATCTGGGCCATGGGCGGCGAAAACATGGAGTTTGACGACATGGACAACATCGCCACCACCGACCTGCGCTGAAAGCGCCCTTTTCCCCGTTTCCCGCCGCCGGCCGGCGCTGCGCCGGCCCGGTGTCCGGATAGTATGCAACAACATGTTTGGGAGGTTTTCACAATGTCTGTCTGCACCCCGAAATCTTTTGACCTGACCGGCAAGGTCGCCCTGATTACCGGCGCTTCCTACGGCATCGGCTTCGCCATCGCCACCGCCATGGCGAACTGCGGCGCCACCATCGTCTTCAACGACATCAAGCAGGAGCTCGTGGACAAGGGCCTGGCCGCCTACAAGGAAGCCGGCATTGACGCCCACGGTTATGTCTGCGACGTGACCGACGAGGACGCCGTGAACGCCTTCATCAAGAAGGTGACCGAGGAAGTCGGCCACATCAACATCCTCGTGAACAACGCCGGCATCATCAAGCGCATCCCGATGTGCGAGATGTCCGCCGCCCAGTTCCGCCAGGTCATCGACGTGGACCTGAACGCCCCCTTCATCGTCTCCAAGGCCGTCATTCCCGACATGATCGAACAGGGCGGCGGCAAGATCATCAACATCTGCTCGATGATGAGCGAGCTGGGCCGCGAGACCGTTTCGGCCTACGCCGCTGCCAAGGGCGGCCTGAAGATGCTGACCAAGAACATCGCTTCCGAGTACGGCGAATACAACATCCAGTGCAACGGCATCGGCCCCGGCTACATCGCCACCCCCCAGACCGCGCCGCTGCGTGAGATCCAGCCCGACGGGTCCCGCCATCCCTTCGACCAGTTCATCGTCTCCAAGACCCCGGCCGGCCGCTGGGGCGAGGCGTCCGACCTGGGCGGCCCGGCGGTCTTCCTGGCTTCCGAAGCCTCCGACTTCGTCAACGGCCTGATCCTGTATGTGGACGGCGGCATCCTGGCCTACATCGGCAAGCAGCCCGGCTGATCCCGTTTTTTGAATCCTTTTCTGCGGCCCCTGCCTTGCGGCAGGGGCCGCTTTGCTGCGCCGGAACAGCCGCAAAACGCCCCGCTGCCGAAAGACAGCGGGGCGTTTTGTTCAGACCGGGAAAACCGGTTTATTCGATGGTGACAGACCAGGCAAAGGTGGAGGCAGCGCCGGGGGCCAGTTCCTCGTGCTTGCCGGCCTCGTTGACGCTGTTGGCCCAGCCGTTCCAGGGCTCCATGCAGACAAAGCTCTCGGCGCTCTGCTGCCAAAGCACCGCCTTGCCGAACTTGGGTTCGTCAAAGGCGACGGTGACCTTGTGGCCGTTGCCCGCGTCGGTGAAGACCATCGGGCTCTTGACGCCGGTGAGCAGGCGGGTGGAATCCGCCGCGCCCTCCACTTTGGTCAGGGTGATCTGCGCGGGGGCGGCCGGCTGTTCGCCGGCGGCGTTCTCGCTGCAGGTGGCGGCGGTGATGTCGAAGGTCACGTTTTCCAGCGCGCTGGTGGCGAAGTAGGGGTGGAAGCCCACGCTGAAGGGCAGGGTCTTGTCGCCGGTGTTCTCGACAGTCAGGGCCAGGTTGGCGGTGTTGCCCGCCAGGGTGTAGCGCATGGTGAGCTTGAAGTCGAAGGGGTAGCAGAACTTGGTCAGGCCGTTGGGGGTCAGGGTCAGCTCGATGGCTTCATCGTCGGCCTTGGCCACCTGCCAGGGCAGAAGGTCGGCAAAGCCGTGGATCTCGATGGGATAGGCCGCCCCGCCGAAGATGTGTACCCCGCCTTCCGGCTTGCTGCAGCTGGGGAAGAGGATGGGGATGCCGCAGCGGGGGCGATCGGTGGACTCGAAGTTTTTGTCCCGCAGCCAGAGATACTCCTCGCCGTCCTTGGTGAACGAGGTGGCCATGCCGCCCTTTTCGGGGGTGACGGTCAGCGCGTAGGCGCCGTCGGTGAGGGTGAGCGTGGCATAGCGGGCGCTGTACTTTTCATAGGTACCGGTGGACAGTTTTGACATCGGTTCTGCCTCCTTGCTGGCGGGCGGTGCCTTGGGGCTGCGCCTTACAGCGTGACGCCCTCTTTGAAGATGGAAATTTCACGGAAGCCTTTCTCCTCGGCCTTGGTTTTGCGGCCGCTGGCTACCTCCATAACCAAATCATACAACCCGCGGGCAGTTTCGTCAATGGTCATTTTTCCGTCGGCAATGACGCCGGTGTTGTAATCGATCCAGGCGGGCTTCTTTTCGGCCAGCTGGGTGTTGGTGGCCACCTTGAGGGTGGGCGCCGGCGCACCGAAGGGGGTGCCCCGCCCGGTGGAAAACAGGATCAGGTGGGCCCCGGCGGCGGTGAGGGCGGTGGCCGACACCAGGTCGTTGCCCGGGCCGTAGAGCAGGTTCAGCCCCTTGGTGGTGACGGCGTCGCCGTAACCGATCACGTCCATGATGGGGGCGCTGCCCCCTTTCTGGACACAGCCGCAGCTCTTGTCCTCCAGCGTGGTGATGCCCCCCTGCTTGTTGCCGGGGCTGGGGTTTTCGTACACCACCTCGTTGTGGCGGAGGAAGTATTCCTTGAAGCCGTTGATCATCCGCACGGCCTTGCCGAAGACCTCCTCGTTCCGGCAGCGGTTCATCAGAAAGCCCTCGGCGCCGAACATCTCGGGCACCTCGGTCAGCACGGTGGAGCCGCCCCGGGCGCAGAGCATGTCGGAAAAACGGCCGATGGTGGGGTTGGCGGTGACGCCGGACAGCCCGTCCGACCCGCCGCACTTCATGCCCACCACCAGCTCGCTGACCGGGATGGGCTGGCGGCGGAACCGGCCGGCATAGTCGGCCAGTTCTTTCAGGATCTCGCGGCCGGCGGCCAGCTCATCCTCCACCTCCTGGCAGGTCAGGAACCTGACCCGGTCGTGGTCATAGTCCCCCAGTTCCTCCAAAAACTGCTCATGGGTCAGGTTTTCGCACCCCAGGCTGAGCACCAGCACCGCCGCCGCGTTGGGGTGGCGGACCAGCGCGGCCAGCAGCTTGCGGGTCTGGGCGTGGTCGTGGCCGGTCTGGCTGCAGCCGAAGGGATGGGGGAAGGTGTACAGACCGTCGATGGTGCCGGCGACCAGGTCCTGGTTGTCCCGCACCAGGGCCTTGGCGCAGTCGTTGACGCAGCCCACGGTGGGGATGATCCAGATCTCGTTGCGGATGGCCGCCCGGCCGTCGGCCCGGCGGAAGCCCAGGAAGCTCCCGGGTTCCGCCGGGGTCAGCGGGTGCAGGTCGGGGTGGTAGGTATACGCCACCTCGCCGGAAAGGTTGGTCTTCAGGTTGTGGGTGTGCATCCAGGCGCCGGGGGCGGCGTCGGCGGTGGCATGGCCGATGGGAAAGCCGTACTTGATGACGTTTTCCCCGGCGGCGATGGGCGCAATGGCCATCTTGTGGCCCTGGGGGATGTCCTCGGCGGCGGTGACGGCGTACCCCAGGTCGGGCAGGTCCACCGCCGTGCCCCGGGCGATGGGGTGCAGCGCCACGACCACATTGTCGGCCGGGTTGATATGGATGGTGAGAGGCATGGTCGGCTCCTTTGCGGCGGTCACAGGCAGCTGGCGAAGGCCGCTTTGGCCCCCCGGGTGCGGATGGTTTCCAGGTTGCGGACGGTGGCGGCCTCAAAGCCCTCCACCCGGGTCAGGTCCTGGCCCCACATCTGTTCGTTGGTCATGACCGCATGGACCAGGGCGGGGACGTCGTCGTCCTTGTGGGCGTTGTAGAATTCCAGCACCCAGCGGTCGTCGCTGATGGTGTACTCGTTGCCGGCCGGCCGCCTGCAGACCAGGCCCTTGTCGGTCAGCGCCTGAATGTCGCAGGAATAGAAGGCCAGGTAGGCCGCGAAGCTCATGGTCAGGCAGACGGGCAGGCTGCCGTTCTTCTCCACATATTCCAGGAAGGAGGGCATGTTGCGGGCCCGCCATTTGGAGGTGGAGTTGAGGGAGATGCTCATGAGCTCATGGTTGACGAAGGGGTTGTTGAACCGGTCCTCCACGGCGGCGGCGAACCGGCGGCAGTCCTCCTGGTCCAGCGGCAGGATGGGCACGACCTCCTCCAGCAGCATCTTGTTCATAAAGCCGCGGATGGTGTCGTCGTGCATGCAGTCCCGCACGATGTCAAAGCCGGCCAGATAGGCCCCCAGCACAAAGCCGGTGTGGGCGCCGTTCAGGATGCGGACCTTGCGTTTCTTGTAGGGGGTCACGTCGGGCACCACCGGGCAGTTGAGCCCCGCCGCCTTGAAGGGCAGCTTGTCGGCCAGCCAGTCGGGGCCTTCGATGTTCCAGACGCCGAAGATCTCGCCCACGTCGATCAGCTCGTCGTGGTAGCCGTTCTCGGCCTCCAGGCGGGCGATCTCCTCCGGGTCGCGGATACGGCCGGGCACGATGCGGTCCACCAGGGTGGAGCAGAAGGTGCAGTCCCCGTTGACCCAGGCGCGGAAGTCCGCCTCCAGCTGCCACTGGTCGATGTACTGGTTGACGCACTTGAGCAGTTCCTTGCCGTTGTTGTCGATGAGCTCGCAGGAGAGCACCACCACCCCGGGCTTGCCGGCCTTCCAGCGGGCGTAGAGCACCTGGGTCAGCTTGGCGGGGAAGCTGGAGGGCGGGCAGTCCCCCTGGCGGCAAGCCGGGTCGTAGACGATGCCGGCCTCGGTGGTGTTGGAGACGATGTACTCCAGCGCATCGGACACGGCGAGCTCCATCATGGCGTCGTAGTCCGCCTTCTCATAGGGGTTCAGGCAGCGGGACACGCTGGAGATCACCCGTTTCCGGTCCACCTTTTCGCCGTTCTGGCGCCCGCGCAGGTACAGGGTATACAGCCCCTGCTGGGCGTTCATCAGCTTGGCCAGGCCCGGGGCGATGGGCTGCACCAGGCAGCACTTGCCGTTCCAGCCCGCCTTCTCGTTGGACACATCGAACCAGTAGTCCACAAAGGCGCGCAGGAAATTGCCCTCGCCAAACTGCAGGACCTTTTCAGGGGCATCTTTGAGGATATAGCCCTGATAGCCGGACTTTTCCAGAACTTCGTAATTCAGTGTTTCCATGGTAAACTCTCCTTCGGTTGAAATCACCTGCGCCGGCGGCGCAGACACCCCCGGCCGGGCCCTGCACGGCGGCGGGGCCCGGCCACATCTGTAGCCATTCTAATGTTTTTTCCCCCGGCGCGTCAAGATTCAAACCGCATTCACCGCACATATTTTGCTCTCCTGACATGTTAGTTTGCATTTTCTGCGTTTTGCACAAGGATGCAGTCGAATTTTTGGCTGTTATTTTTGACATCGGGCAATTTTTGCAACTTGTCCCCTTTGCAGCAACTGGGTATAATGGTATCAGGTTCTGTTTTATTCTCTCACCGGGAAGGCGCAGGAAATGTTCCCTCCCGGTGCCACCCTGCAAAGCAAAGGAGACCTGTTTATGAAGGCATTTATGGACAAAGACTTCCTTTTGGACACCCCTACGGCGCAGCATCTGTACCACGATTACGCGGCTTCGCTGCCGATCATCGACTACCACTGCCACATTCCCCCGCAGGAGATCTATGAGGATCGCCGGTTTGAGAACATCGCGCAGGTGTGGCTGGGCGGCCATCAGGTGCTGGCCGACGGGTCGGACTACTATTTCGGCGACCACTACAAGTGGCGGGTCATGCGCTCCAACGGCGTGCCGGAAGAGTACATCACCGGCGACAAGCCCGACCGCGAGCGGTTCCAGAAGTTTGCCGAGGCGCTGGAAATGGCCATCGGCAACCCGATGTACACCTGGTGCCACCTGGAGCTGAAGAAGTACTTCGGCTATGACGGCGTGCTCAACGGGGACACCGCCGAGGAAGTGTGGAACCTGTGCAACGACAAGCTGCAGAACGACCCCAACATGACGGTGCGCGGCCTGATCGCCCAGAGCAACGTGGCGATGGTGGGCACCACCGACGATCCCATCGACAGCCTGGAATGGCACAAGAAGATCAAGGAAGACCCCGCCATCCAGGTGGTGGTGGCCCCCTCCTTCCGCCCGGACAAGGCGCTGAACATCCACAAGGCCGGCTTTGTGGAGTACATCCACAAGCTGGAAGAGGTCGTGGGCCGCAAGTTTGCCTGCGCCAACTGCGTGGCCAAGGCGCTGGAGGAGCGGCTGCAGTTCTTTGTGGAGATGGGCTGCCGCGCCGCCGACCACGGCTTGGACTATGTGCCCTATGTGGACGACCCCGACCTGGCCACCACCGCCTTCAAGAAGGCGATGGCCGGCGAGGAGGTCAGCAAGGAGGAGCGGGACGCCTACATCACCTTCCTGCTGGTGGCCTGCGCCAAGATGTACAAGAAGTACAACGTGGTCATGCAGGTCCACTACAGCTGCCTGCGCAACCCCAACGCCAAGATGCTGCGCAAGCTGGGCCCCGACACCGGCTTTGACATGATCGCCGTGACCGACGCCAGCGTGACGCTGAGCAGCCTGATGTCCAAGCTGACCGAGACCGACGAGCTGCCCCGGATGATCCTGTACAGCCTGAACCCCTCCGACTTTGACATGCTGGGCACGATGATCGGCTCCTTCCAGGGGGACGAGGTGCCGGGCAAGATCCAGCTGGGCTCTGCCTGGTGGTTCTGCGACACCAACGACGGCATGTACCAGCAGATGCGCACCCTGGCCCGCCTGGGCCTGCTGGGCAACTTCATCGGGATGCTGACCGACAGCCGCAGCTTCCTGTCCTACACCCGCCACGAGCTGTTCCGCCGCCTGATGTGCAACCTGGTGGGCGAATGGGTCGAAAACGGCGAATATCCCAACGACGAGAAGACCCTGAAGAAGATCGTGGAGGGCATCAGCTACAACAACGCCAAGCGGTACTTCGGCCTGTAAGCCGCCCCCGCAGACAAAGCAAAAACAAAAGCGCAGCCCCCGCCTTGCGGCGGGGGCTGCGCTTTTGTTTTGAGAAGCCCGGCACGATGCAAAAGGGGCGCACCGGCCGCGCACGGCCGCCTTCACCCTTCGGCGGGGGCCGAGGCGCGGGAGGGCAGCGGGATCTCGGGCATCAGTTCGTCCGAGACGATGTGCAGCATCTGCTCCAGTTTCTGCAGGTCTTCGGGGCTGAAGCGATGTTTGGCGCGGTCCACCACTTCCTGCAGGTAGGCGTAGCTGATGTTGTAGTAGTCGATGTACTTCTGGGTGGGGACCAGGTGGTACTCCCTCTTGTCCGCACTGGACTGCACCTTTTTCAGGTATCCCTTCTTGACCAGGTTGTTGATCTTGTAGGAGGCGTTGGGGGTGGAAAGGTTCATCAGCTTGGAAAATTCCGCGATGGTGGGCTGGCCCAGCGCCAGGATGACCTCCATGCAGAAGGACTCCACCGTGGTCAGGGTCGCTTCCCGGTTTTCGAACTTGCTGAAGATCTGCTGATAAAAGTGCAGTTTGAATTTGGTATACACCTGTTCAAAAGCCTGATCCAACATGGCAAAAACCTCCTGCCGTTCGGTCGGTTTGCGGCCGGGCGCCCCCCGGGCAGCCGCTGTGCGCCGCGGGCGCCGGCAGCGGCCGGGCGCGGGCAGCGGGCGGCGGGCAGCAGCAGGGGGCGCTGCATATTTGCCCGGCAAGCGCTCACCCCCGGTCCACAATGGCAAAGGTCAGCTCGGCGTTCACAGCGCGCTGGCCGTCCACCCAGGCGGTGGCTTTGCCGATGCCCAGCGGGCCGTGGCGTTCCACCAGTTCGCATTCCAGCGTCAGCACATCGCCGGGCACCACCTGGCGGCGGAAGCGGGCGTTTTTCACCCCGCCGAACAGGGCCAGCTTGCCCTGGCTGCCCTCTTCGCTCAGGGCGGCCACGGCGCCGCACTGGGCCAGCGCTTCCAGGATCAGCACGCCGGGCATGACCGGCTGGCCGGGGAAATGCCCCTGGAAGAAGGGCTCGTTCATGGTCACGCACTTGACGCCCCGGGCCCACTGGCCGGGGGTGTAGTCGGTGATCTTGTCCAGCAGCGCGAAGGGATAGCGGTGGGGCAGGATCTGTGCGATCTGCGCCGCGTTCAGGGTGCGCGGCGGGTCGTTTGCAACAATCGCCATCTTCTTATCCCTCCCAGCGCTTGAAGATAACGCAGGCGTTGTGGCCGCCGAAGCCCAGGCTGTCGCTCATGGCGTACTCCACCTGCTCGTTGAGGCCCACGTTGGGGATGTAGTCCAGGTCGCAGGCGGGGTCGGGCACCTTCAGGTTGATGGTGGCGGGCAGGTAGCCGTCGTGCAGGGCCAGGGCGGTGAAGATGCCCTCCACCCCGCCGGCAGCGCCCAGCAGGTGGCCGGTCATCGACTTGGTGCTGGAGATGTGCAGCTTGTAGGCGTGGGCCCCGAAGGCGGTCTTGATGGCCTCGGTCTCGCAGCTGTCGTTCAGGTGGGTGCCGGTGCCGTGGGCGTTGATGTAGCCGATGTCCTCGGGGCGGATGCCCGCGTCGGCCAGGGCCAGCTGCATGCAGGCCGCGCCGCCGGCGCCGCCGGGGGCCGGGGCGGTGATGTGGTGGGCGTCGCAGTTGGTGCCGTAGCCCACCACCTCGGCGTAGATTTTGGCGCCGCGGGCCAGGGCGTGCTCCAGCTCCTCCAGCACGAGGATGCCGGCGCCCTCGCCAATCACGAAGCCGCCGCGCTCGGCGTCAAAGGGCAGGGACGCCCGGGCCGGGTCGGTGGCGGCGGTCAGCGCCTTCATGCTGGTGAAGCCGCCCACACCCAGCGGGCTGATGCAGCTTTCGGCGCCGCCGCACAGGGCCAGGTCCTCGTAGCCGTCGCGGATGCGGTGGAAGGCGTCGCCGATGGCGTTGGTGCCGCCGGCGCAGGCGGTGACCGGCGCCACGCACATGCCCTTGAGCCCGAAGCGAATGGCGATCTGGCCGGCGGCCATGTTGGCGATGGTCATGGGCACAAAGAAGGGGCTGACCCGGTCAAAGCCCTTCTGCTCGCCCTTGGCGTGCTCCTCCTCCATATTGGGCAGGCCGCCGATGCCCGACGACACGATGGTGGCGAAGCGGGCGGCGTCGGTCTTTTCCATATCAATGCCGGCGTCCTCCATCGCCTCGATGGCGGCGGCCATGGCGAACTGGGTGAAGCGGGCCATTTTGCGGCTTTCCCGCTTGTCCACCCGGACCGCGGGGTCAAAGTCCTTGACCTCGGCGGCCAGCTTGGTCTTGCTGTTGCTGGTGTCATAGTGGGTGATGGGCCCGACGCCGCACACCCCGTTGCGGACAGCGGCCCAGCTCTGCGCCACCGTATTGCCGGTGGGGTTGACGGTGCCGAGGCCGGTGATCACGACTCTGCGTTTATCCATATCTTCCTCCCGAATGAATGCGTTACAAAAAGCCAATCAGCGTCCGGGCCGGGGCCCGGTTTTCACATTCCCATACCGCCGTCCACGCACAGCACCTGCCCGGTGATGTAGGAGGCTGCAGGGCTGGCCAGGAAGGCCACCGCGGCGGCCACCTCACCGGGTTCGCCCACCCGGCCCACCGGCACGGCGGCCAGGGTGGCGGTCTTGGCGGCTTCGGGCATGGCGTCGGTCATATCCGTGGCGATGAAGCCGGGGGCCACGGCGTTCACCGTGATGCCCCGGGCCGCGAATTCTTTGGCCAGGCTTTTGGTCAGGCCGATGAGGCCCGCCTTGCTGGCGGCGTAGTTGGTCTGGCCGGCGTTGCCGTGCAGCCCCACCACGCTGCTGATGCTGATGATCCGCCCGTAGCGCTGGCGCATCATGATCTTGCTGGCGGCCTTGCAGCAGAAGAAGGCCCCCTTGAGGTTGGCGTTGATGACCTTGTCGAAGTCGGCTTCCTCCATGCGCAGCATCAGCTTGTC
>DWWE01000064.1 GCA_019119835.1 Candidatus Gemmiger stercoravium
GCTGCGGAGCCGAGCGCCGCCTGCGGCGGATGCAGCGAGGCGGAGCAGGGGCAGCGGTCGCAGAATGCAAGCGCCGTCCAAGGCGCGCCGCATGATGCGGGCACCGCAACCCGGACATACACAAGGGGAAATAGCCGCGTTAGGCAATCGCCGTGCGCGGCTGTTGCCCCTTGTGCAGCGTGTCGAGTTTCTCGACACGCTGTGGCGGCTCAGCCTTGGCCGGCGCCGCTTTGCTGTTTGAGTTTTTCTTCCCGGTCGGCCAGCAGCAGCGGTTCCACCACCAGGTCCAGGTCGCCGTCCAGCACCTCGTCCAGCCGGTAGATCGTCAGGCCGATGCGGTGGTCGGTAAGGCGGCCCTGGGGGAAGTTGTAGGTGCGGATGCGTTCGCTGCGGTCGCCGCTGCCCACCTGAGACTGGCGGCGGGCGTTGTACTCCTGGTCATAAGCCTGCTGTTTCTGCTGCAGCAGCCGGCTGCGCAGCACCTTGAGGGCCCGGTCCCGGTTTTCCCGCTGGCTGCGCTGGTCCTGGCATTCCACCACCAGGCCGGTGGGCAGGTGGGTGACCCGGATGGCCGAGGAAGTCTTGTTGATGTGCTGGCCGCCGGCGCCGGAAGCCCGGAAGGTGTCGATGCGCAGGTCCCGGGGGTCCAGTTCCAGCTCCACCTCCTCGGCTTCGGGCATGACGGCCACGGTGGCCGCCGAGGTCTGGATGCGGCCCTGGGCTTCGGTCTGGGGCACCCGCTGCACCCGGTGGGCGCCGCTTTCAAACTTGAGGCGGCTGTACACCCCGGCCCCCTCGATGGAAAAAACGATCTCCTTGAGGCCCCCCAGCTCGGTTTCGCTGGCCGAGACCGTCTCGCAGCCCCAGCCCCTGCGGGCCGCGTACATCGTGTACATCCGGTACAGGTCCCGGGCGAACAGGGCGGCCTCCTCCCCGCCGGTGCCGGCGCGGATCTCCATGATGATGCTCTTGTCGTCGTCGGCGTCCCTGGGCAGCAGCAGCACCCTGAGATTTTCTTCCAGCACCGACAGGGTTTCCCTGTTTTTGCGCAGCTCCTGCTGTACCATATCGGTGAAGGCGGGGTCCTGCTCCTGTTCCAGGGCCTGCTCTTCCTCCGCGATCTCGGCCTGCAAGCCGCGGTAGCGCTGCCAGGTCTCGATCAGGGGGGTCAGTTCCTTGTAGTCCCGCATCAGCCGGGCGTAGCCGGCCGCGTCGGCCGCCGCGCCGGGGGTGGTCATCCGGTAGGCCAGCTCTTCATACCGGCGCTGGACTTCATACAGTTCTTCGAACACGGCTTACCCCCTTCCTGTGGGGACCGGTTCGCCGCCGCGCAGGATCTTTTTGATATTTTTTTCGATCTTGGCCCGCGGCAGCATGATCTCCCGGCCGCAGCCCTGGCAGCGGATCTTGAAGTCCATCCCCACCCGCAGCACATCGAACCGGTTCGCACCGCAAGGGTGCGTCTTTTTTGTCTGGATCACATCCCCGACCTGGACATCCATGCCTGTCACCGCCTTTTCATCTGATCTGCCTATCTATTATATACCATGTGACGGTTTTTGCAAACCAGGGCGCGGCGCCCAAATATCCCGCCGCCCCGCCGCATACAGTTGATTGACCGCATACGCGGAATAACGAATAGAGAGAGGAAACGCAAATGCTTGAATATCGTGCTGAAGGTCTGTGCCGCAACGCCAACCATCTGACCGAGGAGGAGCTTGCCCGCTGCCGGCAGTCCGCCGAGGTCCTGCAGGCCACCGCCCTGGCCTTTGATACCAGCCGGCGGCTGCGCTTTACGCTGTGCGGGCACCGGGCGTATATGGAGTTTGAGGATTGTGTGGACCACGCCCCCGGCGAGACGGTCAAGGACATTGCGGTGCTGACCCGGGTGGGCCGGCCCACCTGTTTTGTGATTGTGGGAACCGAGCGGGAGGAAGGCGGCGAGACGGTGTACCGCCTGTCCCGGGCCGAGGCCCAGCGCCGCTGCCGCACCGAGTACCTGGATGCGCTGGAGTTCGGCAGCGTGATCCCCTGCACCGTGACCCACATCGAGAGTTTCGGCGCCTTCTGCGATGTGGGGTGCGGCATCTCGGCGCTGCTGCCCATCGACTGTTTGTCGGTGTCCCGCATCGCCTCCCCCGCCGACCGGGTGCAGGTGGGCCAGCAGCTGCTGTGCGCGGTGAAAAGCCGGGACGCCCAGGACCGGATCGTGCTGACGCTGCGGGAACTGCTGGGGACCTGGAGCGAGAACGCCGCCTGCTTTGCCGCCGGGGAGACGGTGGTGGGCATTGTGCGCAGTGTGGAGGAGTACGGCGTCTTCATCGAGATCGCCCCCAACCTGGCCGGTCTGGCCGAACCCGACCGGCAGCTGCGGCCGGGCCAGGCGGTGAGCGTGTACATCAAAAGCATCCTGCCGGACAAAATGAAGATCAAGCTGGTGGTGGTGAACCGCAACCTGAACCAGCCGCTGCGGTTTGAGCCCCACTATTTTGTGACCCGCGGGCGGATCCGCCGGTGGACCTACTCCACGCCGCAGAGCCGCAAACAGATCGAGACGGTGTTTGGCTGAGCGGGCGCGTTCCCCGATTGTCATTTTTGTCAGAATGCGGTATAATGGGGTCGTGTAAAACCAACAGACAGGAAGTGATCGTGATGGCGGAAGCCTTTACCGCAGGGGTCAAGATGGGCGGCCTGACCAGCGACACCGAGATCCGGCTTTTGCTGTGCTACCTGGTAAAGACGGCCGGGCCGGTCACCCGCGAAACGCTGGAGGGCGCCCTGCTGCAGGAGCAGCTGGTGAACTACTTTGAGTTTGCCGACGCGCTGAGCGAACTGCAGCGCCAGGGGCTGATCTGTGCCGGCGACAAGGGGTTCACGGTGACCCCCAAGGGCGCCACCGTGGCCGAGGAACTGGCCTACGACCTGCCCCGCAGCGTGCGGGAAAGCGCCATTCTGGCCGTGATCCGGCTGCAGAGCTGGGCCCACCGGGCTGCCGAGAACCACGCCCAGGTGCTGCACGACGACGGCGGCTACCGGGTGGTCTGCTCGATCCGGGACGAAGGCCAGCCGGAGAGTTTCCGGCTGGAACTGGCCATGCCGGACAACCTGACCGCCGAGGAGGTCAAGAACCGCTTCATCGCCCGCGGCAGCCAGATCTACAACACCCTGCTGGAATGCCTGACCCAGCCGCTGAGCGACGCCGAGCGCCCGCCCGAAGCCGTGCTGTGACCCGTAAAAACGCAACACCCCCGCGCAGACTGCTTGCGCGGGGGTGTTTTTATGCGGTGGGGTCAGTCTTCCTGCCGGCGGAAGGTCAGCGAGCCGTCGTCCCCCATGGCGTCCACAATGGCCAGGCTGGCCACCCGGTACCCTTCGGCCCGCAGCTCGGCCCCGCCGGGCTGGAACCCCTTTTCGATGCAGACGCCGATGCCCGCCACCGTGGCGCCGGCCTGGCGGCAGACATCCAGCAGGCCGCGCATGGCCTTGCCGTTGGCCAGGAAATCGTCCAGGATCAGCACCCGGTCCGCCGGCCCCAGGAACTTTTTGGCCAGCGTGATGTCATAGTCCCGCCCGTAGGTGTAGGAGTGAACGGTGGAGGTATACACCTCGCCGTCGATGTTCTTGCTTTTTGCCTTTTTGGCGAACACCACCGGCACCTTGAAGTGCCGGGCCGCCATGCAGGCAATGGCAATGCCCGATGCCTCGATGGTCAGGATCTTGTTGATCCCCTGCCCGGCAAACAGGCGGTGAAACTCCCCGCCGATGGCGTCCAGCAGGTCCACGTCCAGCTGGTGGTTCAGAAAACAGTCCACCTTGAGCACGTTGCCGGGGCGTACCTGCCCCTGCTCCCGAATACGATCTTCCAACAGCTTCATAGCGCTACCCCTTTCTCTTTGTCTTTCATTATGACGAATTTACCGTTTTTTTGCAAGACCTTCCCCCAAAAACTCCCGCATCCTCGGAGGGAATGTCAAAACGATAATATTTTGTAACCATTCTTTGTGCAGTTTGCTCAAGTTTCCGGGAAAACCGGAAACAAACGCTGGACATTTCCGCCCTTGCGCCGGGCGGTGGATGGGGATATAATACCTTTATATTGCAGCGCCGGGCATGTGCAGCCCGCGGCCGGCCTTCCGGCGGCGCTGCAACGAGAGTTTTAGGAGGGAAAATCATCATGAAAAAACTGATCTGCGCGACGCTGGCCGCGGCCATGGCCCTGAGCCTGGCCGCCTGCGGCTCCAGCGACAGCACCGCGGCGGCCGGCAGCACCGCCGATTCCACCACCGCCACCGCCGAAGGGGCTTCCACCCCCATCAAGCTGGGTGGCATCGGCCCCACCACCGGCAACAACGCCCAGTACGGCGTGGCTGTGCAGCAGGGCGAGGAGCTGGCTGTGCAGGAGATCAACGAGGCCGCCGGCTACACGGTGTTCGAACTGCAGTTTGAGGACGACGAGAGCGACGCCGAGACTGCCCTGAACGCCTACAACAACCTCAAGGACTGGGGCATGCAGATCCTGCTGGGCACCGTGACCAGCACCCCCAGCCTGACCGTGGGCGCCGAGGCCGCCAACGACAACCTGTTCATGCTCACTCCGTCCGCTTCGGCCGAGGATGTGGCCCTGACCGGCGACAACATCTTCCAGATGTGCTTCACCGACCCCAACCAGGGCAAGGCGGCCGCCGACTATATCAGCGAGCATCAGCTGGGCAGCCAGATCGGCATTATCTATGACTCTTCCGACGCTTACTCCAGCGGCATCTACGAAGCCTTTGTGGCCGAGGCGGAGGCCAACGGCCTGACCGTGGTGGCTCAGCCTTCCTTCACCGCCGACAACAAGAGCGACCTGTCCACCCAGGTGGCCCAGTGCCAGGACGCCGGCGCCGACCTGGTCTTCCTGCCCATCTACTACCAGGAAGCCAGCCAGGTGCTGATCGCCGCCAACCGCACCGGCTATGCGCCGACCTTCTTCGGCTGCGACGGCATGGACGGCATTCTGGGCGTGGAAGGGTTTGACACCTCCCTGGCCGACGGCCTGATGATGCTGTGCCCCTTCTCCGCCTACGGCGAGGATGAGACCACCGTCACCTTTGTGAACAACTACAAGGCCGCCTTCAACGACGAGGTGCCCAACCAGTTCGCCGCCGACGCCTATGACTGCGTCTACGCCATCTACCAGTGCGTGCAGGACGGCGTCATCACCCCGGACATGACCGCCAGCGAGATGTGCGATGCGCTGAAGGGCGCTTTCACCACCATGACCTTCAGCGGCACCACCGGCGAGGGCCAGACCTGGGATGAGAACGGCATGATCAGCAAGGAGCCGAAGGTGTACACCATCCAGGACGGCGCCTATGTGCTGGCCGAGGGCGAAACTGCCTGAACAATCGTATCCTGATTTTGTGCCAAAGGGGGCTGACCGAATCGGCGGCCCTCTTTGGTCTTTTTGGGTTGTAAGCCGACATTTTTCGCGGCGGGAATTGTCCGCGCCGCGGTTTTATGGTATGATAAAGGCCCGGGCGCGGACCCGGGCGGAAGGCGGTCCGCCGGCGGCGGGCGGCCGGAGAAATTGAGAGTACAACGGAGTATTGTGAGGTGTGTTCCGGATGCAGTTTTTGTCCTACCTGATCAGCGGGATCAGCCTGGGCAGCGTCTATGCGCTGATCGCCCTGGGCTACACGATGGTCTACGGGATCGCAAAAATGCTCAACTTTGCGCATGGCGACGTAATCATGATCGGCAGTTACCTGATCTTTTTCACCTTCGGCAGCTTCGGCTGGAACCCGGTGCTGGCGATCCTGCTTTCGATGGCGGTCTGCACGGTGCTGGGCGTGGTGATCGAGGCGGTGGCCTACCGCCCGCTGCGCGAAGCCCCCAGCCTGGCCGTGCTGATCACCGCCATCGGCGTGAGCTACCTGCTGCAGCAGGTGGCCCAGCTGATGTGGACCAGCAACGCCAAGAGCTTCCCCTCGGTGGTGGCGGGGCTGGCGCCCATCCAACTGTTCGGCGGGCAGCTGACCATCTCGGTGGAGACGGTGGTCACCATCCTGGCCTGTCTGGTCATCATGGCGGCGCTGACCCTCTTTGTCAACCACACCACCCCCGGCCACGCGATGCTGGCCGTGAGCGAGGACCGGGGCGCCGCCCAGCTGATGGGGGTCAATGTGAACGCCACCATCTCGCTGACCTTCGCCATCGGTTCGGCGCTGGCGGCGGTGGCCGGCGCGCTGCTTTGCTCCACCTACCCCACCCTTTCCCCCACCACCGGCGCCATGCCCGGCATCAAGGCTTTCGTGGCCGCGGTGTTCGGCGGCATCGGGTCCATCCCGGGCGCCTTTGTGGGCGGCATCCTGCTGGGCATCATTGAAAATCTCAGCAAGGCGTACATTTCCACCCAGCTGTCCGACGCCATCGTCTTCCTGGTGCTGATCGTGGTGCTGGTGGTCAAGCCCACCGGCCTGCTGGGCAAAAAAGTCAATGTGAAAGTGTGAGGTGAGAACTGTGGCATTTTCCCGTTTGAAAACCATGCGCAAAACGACCCGCAGCAACATCGTCACCTTCGGCATCGTGATCCTGTTTTATCTGGTCGTGCAGCTGCTCTCCGCCGGGGGGCTGCTGAGCAACTCCTTCGAAGGGCAGCTCATCCCCATCTGCGCCTATGTGGTCATGGCGGTCTCGCTGAACCTGACCGTCGGCTTTCTGGGCGAGCTGAGCCTGGGCCACGCCGGCTTTATGAGCGTGGGCGCCTTTGCCGGCGTGCTGGTCTGGACGGTGGCGGGCAAAAGTCTGCCCGTCTTTGCAGCGCTGCCGCTGGCCTTCCTGGCGGGCGGCGTGGCGGCCGGGCTGTTCGGGGTGATCGTGGGCGTGCCGGTGCTGCGGCTGTCCGGCGACTACCTGGCCATCGTCACCCTGGCCTTCGGCGAGATCATCAAAAACATCATCAACGCCTGCTACCTGGGCTATGACTCCACCGGTCTGCACTTTTCGCTGCAGGACCAGAGCTCGATGGGCCTGGACCCCGACGGCACCGTGCTGATCAACGGCGCCATGGGCATCACCCGCATCCAGCGGGTGTCCAACTTCACCATCGGCATCCTGCTGGTGCTGGCGACGGTGGCGGTGGTGCTCAACCTGATCCGCTCCCGCACCGGCCGCGCCATCACCGCCATCCGGGACAATGAGATCGCCGCCCAGAGCGCCGGCATCAACCTGACCCGGTACAAGCTGACCGCCTTTGTGGTGTCGGCGGTGTTTGCCGGGCTGGCCGGCGTGCTGTACGGGCTGAACTTCTCCTCGCTGACCGCCAGCCGGTTCGACTACAACACCTCCATCCAGATCCTGGTGTTTGTGGTGCTGGGCGGCATGGGAAGCGTGCGGGGGTCCATCATCGCGGCGGCGCTGCTGACCGTCCTGCCCGAGATGCTCCGCGGCTTGAACGATTACCGGATGCTGATTTACGCCATCGTGCTGATCGCCATGATGATCTTCAACCAGAGCCCGCAGATCGCGGCCTGGCGCAAGCGGCTGGTGGAAAAGGTCCGCACCGGCCTGGGCAAGAGCAAAAAGACCAAGGAGGTGGCGTGAGATGGCATTGCTGGAAGTGAGCAACCTGGGCATCGCCTTCGGCGGCCTGCAGGCCGTGGCCCAGTTTGACCTGACCATCGAAAAAGGCCACCTGTACGGCCTGATCGGCCCCAACGGCGCCGGCAAGACCACCGTCTTCAACATGCTGACCGGCATGTACCGCCCCACCGAGGGCAACATCGTGCTGGACGGCAAGGACATCACCGGCAAAAGCCCCGAACTCATCAACAAGGCCGGCATCGCCCGGACCTTCCAGAACATCCGGCTGTTCAACGAGATGACCGTGCTGGACAACGTCAAGGTCGGGATGCACAACCAGGTGCCTTACGGTATGTGGACCGGCATCCTGCGGCTGCCCGCCTACTGGGAAAAGGAACACGAGATGGACCGGCAGGCCCACAAGCTGCTGAAGATCTTTGACCTGGACGGCGAGGCCGAGCTGAAGGCCAGCCAGCTGCCCTACGGCAAGCAGCGCAAGCTGGAGATTGCCCGGGCGCTGGCCACCAACCCGAAACTGCTGCTGCTGGACGAGCCGGCGGCCGGCATGAACCCCAACGAGACCGCCGAGCTGATGCAGACGGTGCGGCAGGTGCGCGACCAGTTCGGCATTGCGGTTTTGCTGATCGAACATGACATGAACTTTGTCATGGGGATCTGCGAGGAGATCACCGTGCTGGACTACGGCCGGGTGATCGCCCGCGGCGACGGCAAGGCCATCCGCAACAACCCCAAGGTGATCGCCGCGTATCTGGGAGGTGACTGACGATGGGCGAGATGCTTTGTGTCAAAAACATCAATGTGTTTTACGGGTCGATCCACGCCATCCGGGATGTCTCCTTCCATGTGGACGAGGGCGAGATCGTGACCCTGATCGGTGCCAACGGCGCCGGCAAGACCACCACGATGCACGCGATCTCGGGGCTGCTGCGGGTGCGCAGCGGCGAGATCAGCTACTGCGGGCAGCTCATCAGCAAGATGGAGGCCCACAAGATCATCCGGCTGGGGCTGGCCCAGGTGCCGGAGGGCCGGCGGGTGTTCAGCGGGCTGACCGTGCAGCAGAACCTGCAGATGGGCGCCTACACCCGCAAGGACGGCAAGGACTCCATCCAGAACGATTTTGACATGGTGTACGACCTGCTGCCCCGGCTGAAGGAGCGGCGCAACCAGCCGGCCGGCACCCTGTCCGGCGGCGAACAGCAGATGCTGGCCATCGGCCGGGCGCTGATGTGCAAGCCCCGGATGCTGCTGCTGGACGAGCCCTCGATGGGCCTGTCCCCCCTGCTGGTCAAGGAGATCTTCAAGATCATCCGGGATGTGAACCGCAACGGCGTGACCGTGCTGCTGGTGGAACAGAACGCCAAGATGGCCCTGGAGATCGCCAACCGCGCCTATGTGCTGGAGACCGGCGCCATCAAGATGGAGGGCGAGGCCACCGAGCTGGCCAACAACATCGAGGTGCGCAAGGCTTACCTGGGCGCCCAGTAAGGCCGGCGCCGATCCGCCGGGCCTTTCCCTGCGCCCTTCCCCGCAAACACGAACCGGGGCGACAGCCGCAAAGCTGCCGCCCCGGTTTTTCTGTGGGCCGGTTTTGTCATTCCGGCCGCCGGCTTACAGGGTCAGGGTGTGGTAGGGGGTGCCGTTGAGCCATTTCCAGCGGAAGACATTCCCTTCCAGCGTCATATAGCCGCGGGGGCTTTCCTCTTTCGGGAGGGAGACCGAGCCCGGGTTCAGGTACCAGTTGTCCCGGCCGAAGGGCTCCCAGGCCGGGATGTGGGTGTGCCCGTGGAGCAGGATCTCCCCCGGGCCCAGCGGCGGCGGGGTCCGGGTGTTGTGGTGGTGGCCGTGGGTGGCAAAGATCGGCCGGGGGCCGGCGGCCAGCCAGGCATAGTCGGCCAGGATCGGGAAGTCCAGCACCATCTGGTCCACCTCGGTGTCACAGTTGCCCCGCACGCAGAGCAGCCGGTCCCGGCGGGCGTTGAGCAGCCCGATGACCTGTTTGGGGGCATAGTCCTCCGGCAGGTCGTTGCGGGGGCCATGATACAGGATGTCCCCGAGCAGCAGCAGGCGGTCCGCCCCTTCCCTGTCCAGGGCGTCCAGCAGGGCCCGGCAGCAGTCGGCCGCACCGTGGATGTCCGAAGCGATCATGAGTTTCATGGCGTTTCCTCCTTTTGGGCAAAGCGCAGGCGCATCTGGTGCCAGACGACCCCGCCGTGGGTGGAGCCGCTGACCCCTTCGTCCACAAAGCCGAAGCGGGCGTACAGCCCCCGCAGCCCGGCCTTGCAGGTGAGCACGACGCCCCGGCGCCCCTGGGCGCGGGCCTGGTCGATCAGGGCGTCCAGCAGCCGGCCGGACAGCCCCCGCCCCTGGTAGGCGGGCGCCACATCCAGCCCGAAGATCATCTGCCAGGCGCCGGCCTCGTCGGCCAGGGCGGCGTTCTCATACATTTCGTCCCGCAGGTCGGGCTCGTCGGTGGGCATCCCGTTGACAAAGCCGGCCAGCCGGTCGCCGTCCCACAGCAGCAGGAAATGGCCCGGCCAGGCGGCCAGGCGGTCGGCCAGGGCCGCGGGGGAAGCGGCCTCGGCGGGCGGGAAGCAGGCGGCCTCCACAGCCGCCAGGGCCGCCAGGTCGCCGGGGGCGGCGGTTCGGATCTGCATATCGGGGTTCCTCCTTCGCATGGGTCGCCGGGCGGGGCCCGGCTTTCTTCCATGATGCACGTTCCGGGGGCCGCTGTCAAGGCAGGGGGGCGAAAAAACCGCCGAAAAGGCCGCAGATGCCAAGAAAATCGCCCGGAACGCTTGCATTCAGTGGCCGTATGTGCTAAACTATCTCGTAAGAATTGCGACGGTGCAGATCAGACGTGAGGTTTGCGCGGTCGCATTTTTCAATCGAGGGGCGGGGCGCGCCCCGGAGAGTGAGGAATGACTATGAAACGACTGTTGAGTGTGGCGCTGAGCGCCGCCCTGCTGGCCGGCGTGCTGACCGGCTGCGGCGGCGGCAACACGACCGGCAGCAGTGCATCTGCCGGCAGCGGCGCTTCGGCCGAGACGGCTTCCGGCGGCGACGGCACGCTGCGCCTGGCCTGGGCGGCGGACATCCAGACGATGGACGTACACAAAACCACCGACAACTATATGGTCCCGCTGAACATCTTCGACCGGTTGTTTGAGATCGAGAACGACGAGAACGGCACCCCGCAGCTGGTGAACAGCCTGGCGGCGGACTACACCGTGTCGGAGGACGGGCTGACCTACGACTTCACCCTGCAGGAAGGGGTGACCTTCTCGGACGGCACGCCGCTGACCGCCAATGATGTGAAGTACACCTTCACCCGGATGATCTCGCTGCCCGAGAGCGTGCAGAGCAGCATGGGCTCGATGATCGCCGGGGCGGCGGAGCTGCAGGCTGGCACCGCCCAGGAGCTGACCGGCATCACCGTGACCGACGAAACCCATTTCACCATCACCCTGACCGCCCCCTTCGCCGGCTTCCTGTATGAGCTGGCCACCCCGGCCTGCAGCATCATGAGCGAGGCCAACGTCACCGCCGCCGGCGACAGCTTCGGCCTGGACCCGGCCCAGACCATCGGTTCCGGGCCCTATGTGGTGACCAGCTGGACCCGGGACAGCGGCATGGTGCTGGACCTGAACCCCAACTACTGGGGCGAAACGCCGGACGTGACCCATGTGGAGATCTCGGTGGTGCCGGACGCTTCCACCATGAGCATGATGTTCCAGAGCGGTGAGCTGGACATTCTCGACTGCGACTACATCGACTCGGCGGTGGTGGATTCCACCTACCGCACCCAGTATGCCGACCAGATCGTGACCGGCAACCGCCTGGCCACCACCTATCTGGCGCTGAACGAGAACATTGAGCCGCTGGGCGACGTGCGGGTGCGCAAGGCCATCCAGATGGCCATTGACCGCCAGACCATCCTGGATTCGGTGTACAGCGGCGACGGCAGCCTGGTGGACGGGATCTACCCCGAAGGGCTGATCGGCTACAGCGCCGACAACCAGGGCTGGCTGACCTATGACCCAGAGGGCGCCAAGGCGCTGCTGGCCGAGGCCGGCTACGCCGACGGCTTTGCGATGGAACTGGCTTCGGACAGTTCCGCCTCCGCCAGCGTGCTGCTGGTGCTGCAGATCATCCAGCAGAACCTGACCGACGTGGGCATCCAGGCCGAGATCGTCTCCTATGACGAAGCCAGCTGGCTGGATACCCGCAACAGCGGCGAGATGAACAGCTTTGTGGCCACCTGGACCGCCGACTACAACGACCCCGACAACTTCATCTATACCTTCTTCGGCAACGCCGACAACACCCGCAGCCGCAGCCTGAACTATGCGAACACCGAGGTCATGGACCGGGTGGCCGCCGCCCGTGAGATCACGGAGGAAAGCGCGCGGCTGGCGGAGTATGCGGCGCTGGAAAAGCAGATCGTGCAGGAAGACGCAGCCTGGGTTCCCCTGCTGTGCCGCACCCATCTGTTCGTGCTCGGTGACCGGGTCGTCTCCTACACCCCGCACTGGGCCGGTTACAGCGACTTTTCCTTCACCGCCGTGGATCTGGTATAAAAGGACCGGTCCCTTCCCCTGCTGAAAACCGGCCGCGGCCCCGGCTGCGGCCGGTTTTTTCGCCCCCTGTCCTGACAAGCTAAAGGAGACTGACTGGCTGATGAAAAGCGTTCTCAAGCGGATCGTAGGCACGATCCCGGTGCTGATCGGCGTGGTACTGCTGATCTTCATTATGCTGCGCATCATTCCCGGCAACGCGGCCGCCGTGCTGCTGGGCGAACATGTGGACCAGGCCACCATCGACCGCCTGACCCAGAGCATGGGCCTCAACGACCCGGTGATCGTGCAGTTTTTCAAGTACATCGGCAACGCGCTGCAGGGCGACCTGGGCGAGAGCTACCGCTACAGCCGCCCGGTCACCGAGATGATCCTGGAAGCCTTCCCCTACACGGTGGAGCTGGCCCTGCTGGCCGCGCTGTTCGCCTGGGTGCTGGGGCTGGCCGCCGGCGTGGTGGCCGCCATCCGCCAGAACCGTCTGCTGGACCGCCTGTTCATGGGCGCCTCGCTGATGGGCGTCTCGATGCCGATTTTCATGACCTCGCTGCTGCTGCAGTACTTCCTGGCCTTCCGGCTGGAATGGTTCCCGCTGACGATGGAACAGGGCAGCCTGGTCTCGATGGTGCTGCCCGCCATCGCGCTGGGCTGGAACAGCGCCGGCAGCGTGGCCCGCATGACCCGGTCCAGCCTGATCGAAGTCATGCAGGCCGACTACATCGACACCGCCCGGGCCAAGGGGCTGGGGCGGCGGGCGGTCATTCTGGGCCACGCGCTGAAAAACTCGATGCTGCCGGTCATCACGATGATGGCGCTGCAGCTTTCCAGCATGCTGTCCGGCGCCGTCATCACCGAGAGCGTCTTCGCCATACCCGGCATCGGGCGGCTGGCCACCACCGCCATCAACAACCGGGATATGCCGGTCCTGCAGGGCACGGTGCTCTTCACCACCGTGCTGGTGATCGCCGGCAACCTGCTGGCCGATTTGCTGTACGGCGTATTGGACCCGCGGATTCGCAAGGAGGTGTGACCCATGGCAGACCCGCAAACCCTGAACGAGACCCTGCAGAGCCAGATCGGCGAGCAGGACGGCGCCCGGGAAAAGCTGCTGCGCCTGTGCCGCCAGAACAAGCTGGCCGTTGTTTCGGCCGTGGTGATCCTGCTGATTTTGCTGATGGCGGTTTTTGCGCCGCTGATCGCCCCCTACGGGGAGGCCGAGCAGGACGCCCTGAACCGCCTGCAGCCCCCCAGCGCCGAACACTGGTTCGGCACCGACGAGCTGGGCCGGGATGTCTTCTCCCGCGTGCTGTACGGGTCCCGGCTGTCGCTGGCCATCGGCATCCTGCCCAGCATCGTCTCGCTGGCCATCGGCATCCTGGCCGGGCTGCTGGCCGGGTATTTCGGCGGCTGGCTGGACTATATCATCATGCGCATCGCGGATGTGATGCTCTCCATCCCCTCTCTGCTGCTGGCCATGGTGGTCATGTACACCCTGGGCTCCTCCACCGTCAACCTCTTTGTGGCACTGTCCATGGTGGGGTGGGCCAGTGTGGCCCGGGTGGTGCGCAGCCAGACCCTGAGCATCAAGGAGAGCGAGTATGTGGAGGCCGCCCGCTCCATCGGCGTGAGCCGGTGGACCATCATGCGCCGGCACATCCTGCCCAACTGCATCCCCTCGCTGATCGTGCTGTTCACCCTGAACGTGCCCTCGGCCATCCTGTCCGAAAGTTCGCTGAGCTTTCTGGGCATCGGTGCCCAGCCGCCGGCCGCCAGCTGGGGGCTGATCGTCAACCAGGCCAAGCAGTTCCTGTTCACCCAGCCCTGGCTCTGCCTGGCCCCCTGCGTGGCCATCATGATCGTGGTGCTGGCCTTCAACTTCCTGGGCGACGGGCTGCGGGATGTGCTGGACCCCTACCGCAAGAACCAGTAAGGAGGGCTGAGGGATGGAAAACGAACAAAATGTGCTGGAGATCCGCGGGCTGCGCTCCTACTTTTTCACCGAAAAGGGCACCGTGCCCGCCGTGGACGGCATCGATCTGGACATTCCGCGGGGCAAGATCGTCGGCCTTGTGGGTGAGAGCGGCTGCGGCAAAAGCATGACCGCCAAGAGCATCATGGGGCTGCTGCGGGCCCCCGGGCGCATTGCAGGGGGCAGCGTGCTGTTTGAAGGCCGGGACCTGGCCAGGCTGTCCGACCGGGAACTGCGCCGGATCTGCGGGCGGGACATCTCGATGGTGTTCCAGGAGCCGATGACAAGCTTGAATCCGGTGCTCAAGGTGGGGCGCCAGGTGCGGGAGACCCTGCTGGTCCACGACCGCAGCCTGAACAAGCAGGAAGCCCGCCGTCAGGTCATCGAGATGTTTGCCAAAGTCGGCATCCCCGAGCCAGAGCGCCGGTATGACTGCTACCCCCACGAGCTGTCGGGCGGGCTGCGCCAGCGGGTGATGATCGCCATGGCGATGGTCTGCCGGCCCAAGCTGCTGATCGCCGACGAACCCACCACCGCGCTGGATGTGACCATCGAAGCCCAGATCCTGCGCCTGATGCGCCAGCTGCGGGACGAGACCGGCATGAGCGTGCTCATCATCACCCACAACCTGGGGGTGGTGGCCGAGCTCTGCGACCTGGTGTATGTCATGTATGCGGGGCGGATCGTGGAGCAGGCCGAGACCTTCGACCTCTTCGACCACACCGCCCACCCCTACACCCGGGGGCTGCTGGCCTCCATCCCCCGCATCGGGGCGAACCCGGACCGGCTGCACACCATTCCCGGCGTGGTCCCCAACCTGCTGCATCTGCCGAAGGGCTGCGCCTTCTGCAACCGCTGCGAGCTGGCCGACGAAGCCTGCCGCACGGCCAGCCCGGAGCTGGTCGAAGTGGGCCCCCGCCACAAGGCGCGCTGCCTGCGCTGCCAGAAAGGAGGAAACGCCTGATGGCCGAAGCGAACGAGATCCTGCTGCAGGCCAAGGGCCTGACCAAAGTTTTCTCCACCGGCCGCAAGGGCCAGGTGGTCCACGCGGTGTCCCAGGTGGACCTGACCATCTACCGGGGCGAAACGCTGGCCCTGGTGGGCGAGAGCGGCTGCGGCAAAAGCACGCTGGGCCGCACCCTGATCCGGATGCTGCCGGCCACCGCCGGCCAGGTGCTGTTCTGCGGGCAGGACATCACCGCCATGAACGACAAACAGTTCCGCCCGCTGCGCCGCCGGCTGCAGATGGTCTTTCAGGACCCCTATGCCAGCCTGGACCCCCGCATGAAGGTGCGGGACATCATCGCCGAGCCGCTGGACACCTACCGGGTCTGCCCCAGCCGGGACGAAACCACCCGCCGGGTGCTGGAACTGATGCAGGCGGTGGGCATCCCGGCGGAGTTTCTCAACCGTTACCCCCACCAGTTTTCCGGCGGGCAGCGGCAGCGCATCGGCATTGCCCGGGCCATTGCCCTGCAGCCCGACCTGATCGTCTGTGACGAGCCGGTGTCGGCGCTGGATGTCTCGGTGCAAAGCCAGGTGCTCAACCTGCTCAAAGACCTGCAGCAGCAGTTCGGGCTGACCTACCTGTTCATCGGGCACGATCTGTCGGTCATCAACTTCATCGCCGATCGGGTCTGTGTGATGTTCCTGGGGACCGTGTGCGAGATTTCCCCCAAAGAGGAGCTGTACGCCCGGCCGCTGCACCCCTACACCAGCTTCCTGCTGGACGCCATCCCCAAGGCCGATCCCCACCAGCGGGACCGCCACCGCCAGGTGCTGGCCGGCGAGGTCCCCAGCCCGCTGGACCTGCCCAGCGGCTGCTGCTTCCGCACCCGCTGCCCCTATGCCACCGACCGCTGCGCCGCCGAGCGCCCCGCCCTGCGGCCTGTCGGGGACCGTCTGGTGGCCTGCCACCGGGCGGAGGAACTGCAGCTGGGCGGCTGAGCCGCCCGGTGCGTGAACGTCCCGTGCCCGTCGCCGTCGGCGGGCACGCCGGCCCAAGCCGCCTGCGCGGCGGACGGCCGCGCTGTGCGTCGGCGCGGCGCCCTGCCATGGCGCCGGTTCCCCGGCAGGTCTCGGGCGGCCGACTCCCCTTGTCAAACAGAAAGACCCCGCTGTCACCGGCCTTCGGCGCCGGGCAGTGGGGTCTGTTTTTATCGGGGTTCTGCCGCTTCCGGGGCGGTCTTGGGTTCCAGATACTCGGGCGGGACCGGGCGGTCCTTCCAGTAAAACTGGCGGTCCCTCTCCCCCACCGGGCGCAGCACCCGGCAGGGATTCCCCACCGCCACCACATTGTCGGGCAGGTCGTGGGTCACCACGCTGCCGGCCCCCACCACCACGTTGTCCCCGATGGTGACGCCGGGTAGGATCAGGCTGCCGGCCCCCAGCCAGCAGTTCCGGCCGATGCGCACCGGCATGTTGAACTGCAGCAGCTGCTCCCGCAGTTCCGGCGCGATGGGATGGGTGCCGGTGATGATGGTGACATTGGGCCCGATCATCGTGTAATCCCCCACGTAGATGTGGGTGTCGTCCACCAGCGTCAGGTTGAAGTTAACATAGATGTTTTTGCCGAAGTGGACATGCTTGCCCGCCCAGTTGGCGTGCAGCGGCGGCTCGATGTAGCAGCCGGGGCCGATCTCGGCGAACATCTCCCGCAGAAGCTGCTGGCGGCGCGGCTGCTCCGCCGGGCGGGAATGGTTGAAGTCGTACTGGCGTTCCAGGCACAGGGCCTGCTCGGCCACCAGATCGTCGCTGGGGTCATAGAGCATCCCGTTGTGCATTTTTTCGTGATTGTCCATGGGCGGCCTCCTTGCAGGGCATCAATCTATGGGTATTGTAGCACAGCGCCCGCCCCGGCGCCAGCCCCGCCGCCGCAAAAAAGCGAATTTTTTCCCGCCCAAAGCCTTGACAAACCCCGCCCCGGCTGCTATAATATTCAAGCAGCCTTAAGAGAGGCAAACCCGTGGGGGTGTAGCTCACCTGGGAGAGCGCTTGAAGCGGTTACACACCCCTCAGAAAAATTGAATAAGAAATACTCAGCACACCCTTTTATTTGGGGGTATAGCTCAGCTGGGAGAGCGCTTGAATGGCATTCAAGAGGTCAGCGGTTCGATCCCGCTTATCTCCACCAAGCTTTGGTGTGCTGAGTATTCTTAGATAACCTGCTTCATGCGAAGCAGGTTTTTTCATGCCCGTTCCCTTTTGGGAGCGGCCTTTTTGTTTTATGCGGCAATCGTCACAATGTCCAGCCCTTCACAGAACTGTGTAAAGTCAATGTTGAAATCAATGTGCAGCTTGTAGTCACGGTATACCTCTACCCGCTTTATCAAACAGCTCACGATCATTTTCTTTGCCTCTATGCTGGCTGTGTCGTACATTTCTGCCCATGAGATGATGTCGTTATATTGCGTGTTCAGCGAAGCCATCACCGCTTGTCCTTCGTCATAGGCCGCTTGCGCTGCCTCCAAATTTTCTTGGAGCTCTCTGCATTTCGTTTCGGCTTCGGTAATTAGAGAGTTTAGTAGCTCTTTAGAAAAGCTACTCTCTCCACGGATGGTCTTGATGACTTCGCCTTTCAGCGTTTCAAGGTCTGCGGCAGCTTTGACATACTCGGATCGAACACTGTGGAGCAGGCTTTTCCGCTGCTCCATCTTCTCACGATAACGGGCACTGACAATCTCGCTTTTGGGAATTGCTTTCATGCGCTCAAAGATTTGGCGCACCAGCTTATCAATGATTCCGTCAAGGATATGGGCCGTGTAGCCCGTCTGCCCGTCACAGTCGGTTTGTTTGCGAGTTTTGCCGTAGCAGATATACCGCACACGCTTCACCACTCGATTAGGGTCATCCTTGCAAGGATAAGCCTTTCCGTTGGTGGTGAGGGTCAGCCTCGACCCGCAATGCCCGCAATACACATTCCCGGCCAAAAGCGAGTTGCCACGGGTATTTAGCGGGATATGGCGTTCCTGCTCGGCGCTGTTGGCCCGGGAAGTGCGGATGTGTTGGGCGGCTTCAAACAGCTCCGGCGAAATGATTTGCAGATGGGGCAGCTCTTGGGAACGGCTTTCTCCGCACCGCAGAACGCCCGTATAGGTCAGATTGCAGACAATACCTCGGATGCTGGCGTGGTGCCACATCTTGCCCGTTCTGGCCCGGTAGCCCTGTTTGTTCAAGTAGGTGGCAATACGTTGAGCGCCGAAACCCTCATGTACATACTTGTCAAAGATGATACGCACCACAGCAGCCTCGGTTTCGTTGACGACCAGATCATAAAGCTCATGCTTGCGCTTGTTGAAGCGCCCGCTTTTCACAAGGTCATAGCCGTATGGAGCAAGGCCGCCTTTGAAGCCGCCACTCTCAACGAGCTGGCCCAATGCGGTTTTGGTACGAATAGAAGTCTTTTCGCTTTCGCCGTCAGCCTGCCAAAAGCGGATATAGTTGGTGAGCTTGTCCGTGTGGCTGTCGAAGCGCTGCTCCCCCTCTTGGGTACTCCATACCTCGATTCCGTTCTTTGCAAACCATTCTACTACAAAGGGCGTTTCGTCAGCGATACGCCCGATGCGGTCAAACATAAACACCAGCAGAATATCAAACTTCTTCTGCTTTGCCAGCTCCTTGATGATTTGCAGTTTGTCCCGGTTTTCAGCTCTTACCTTGTGGCCGGAAACGCCTTCCTCTTGTTCCTCATGGACAATTACCCAGCCCATCTTTTCGCAAAAGGCATGGCAGGCTTTCCGCT
>DWWE01000065.1 GCA_019119835.1 Candidatus Gemmiger stercoravium
GCGGGGAAGAAGTTCTTGGGCACGCTGCCGCCGAACACCTTCTCCTCAAACACCAGCTCCTCGCAGTCCCAGGGCTCAAACTCGACCCACACGTCGCCAAACTGGCCGTGGCCGCCGGTCTGCTTTTTGTGCCGGCCCTGGGCCTTGCACTTTTTGCGGATGGACTCGCGGTAGGGGATGCGCGGCGTTTCCAGCGTGACTTCCACGCCGAACTTGTTCTTCAGCTTGGCCACGGCCACCTCCAGATGCTGGGTGCCCAGGCCGCCGATGACCTGCTGCTTGGTCTCAGGGTTGACGGCAAAGGTGATGGCCGGGTCCTCCTCGATCAGGCGGGCCAGCGCGCCGGAGACCTTGCCCTCGTCGCCCTTTTTGGCCACCTTGACCGCCATGCGGTAGCAGGCCGCCGGGTAGACCGGGGCGGGCAGGCTGACCACCCGGGCGGGGTCGCACAGGGTATCGCCGGTTTTGGCGGCGGGCAGCTTGGCCACCGCGCCGATGTCGCCGGCCGGGATGGCCGGGGTGTCGGTCTGGCGCTTGCCGCAGACGGTCAGCGTTTTGCCGAGCCGCTCGGGCTGGCCGGTGCGGGCGTTGACCACGTTGGAGGCGGCGGTGAGCCGGCCGGCCAGCACCTTGATGAAGCTGAGCTTGCCCACAAAGGGGTCGGCCACCGTCTTGAACACATAGGCGCAGGTGGGCGCGGCGGGGTCGGCGGCGATCTCCACCGGTTCGCCGTCGGCGGTTTCGGCCACGGCGGGGGCGGCGTCGGGGGCGGGCAGCAGCTCCTTGAGGTTGTACAGCAGCATGTCCAGCGCCTGCAGGTTGACGGCGCTGCCGCAGAACACCGGCGTGATCTGGCCGGTGCGCACGCCGGCGGCCATGCCGGCGACGATTTCCTCGGTGGTGAAGGGTTCACCCTCGAAGAATTTTTCCATCAGGGTCTCGTCGGTCTCGGCGATGGCCTCGTTCATGGCCTGGATCAGACCTTCGAACCGGTGGCCGATGTCGGGCAGTTCGATCTGGACCTGCTTGCCGCTTTCATACTTGAACGCCTTCTGGCTGAACAGGTTGATGTAGGCGACGGTGCCGTCGTCCAGCCGGGCCGGCACGACGCAGGGGCAGACCGACGGGCCGAAGCGGATCTTCATCTGTTCAAGGATCTTGAAGTAATCGGCGTTTTCCAGGTCGGTCTTGGTGACAAAGACCAGCCGGGCCTTGTTCTGCCGGACCGCCTGGCGGTAGGCTTTTTCGGCCCCGACGCTGACGCCCGAACGGCCGGACACGCAGATCATCACGCTTTCCACCGCCGCAAGGCCCTCGGCGCCGGCGGCTTCGAAGTCGAACAGGCCGGGCGCGTCCACCAGGTTGTACTTGGTGCCGCCGATCTCCACCGGCACGACGCTGGAATTCAGCGACGCCTTGCGCTTGGCTTCCTCGGGGTCAAAATCGCTGGCGGTGGTGCCGTCCTCCACCCGGCCCATGCGCTCGGTGGCGCCGCTGAGGTAGAGCAGCGCCTCCACCAGGGTCGTTTTGCCGCAGCCGGCATGGCCGGCCACCAGAATGTTGCGGATGTCCTTGCTGGCGTATTCCATTGTATTCTAACCTCTTTTCGCGCCTGGCTCGGTCACACACAGCACAAACGATCCGGCCATTCGGCGTATGGTATTTCGGGCGGGGCCCGCCCTTCAAGTGATTCTACTTTACCACAACTTTGGCAAAAATTAAACAGTTTTTTTGCCGAATTCATAAAAAATTTGTATATCGTACCAAGGCCCCTGCCCTGTTTTGCGATGGTGCGCGGTTTTGCCCGCCGGCGTCCCGGCCCCCGGGGCGGCGAAAGCGCACAGGACCGCCGCCCGGAAAAGCCGCCCGGAACAGCCGCCCCCGCCCTGCGCGGCTGTTGCCCCCTGCGCGGCGCCGCACTCAGCTTTCCAGCTGCATCACCGCCACGGTGATGTCGTCCTGCCGGGCGCCGGCCCGGCGCACCGCGCTGTCCGCCACGGCGGCGGCGGTCTGGGCCGGGGTGTGGCCCAGCCGGGCGCTGAGCTGCAGCTGCTCGGCCACCCAGTCGCTGCCGTCGCACAGCGCGCCGTCCGACACCAGCACCGCCATGTCGCCGGCGCCCAGGCTGAAGGCGGTGCTGCGCCCCACCACCCCCGCCGTCACCCCGATGGGCAGGCTGGGGGCTTCCAGCACCCGGGCCACCCCCTCCCGCACCAGGAAGGAGGCCGCCGCCCCGGCCTTGAACAGCCCGGCCCGGCCGGTGTACAGGTCCACCGTGAGCAGGTCGATGGTGGCGCCGGACTCGCTCTCGGCATTTTTAAGGCCCAGGGCCACGTTGACCAGCCGGGCGGCGCTTTCGGCCGCAAAGCCCGCCCGCAGCAGCTGGCCGGTGAGCCGGGCGGCCAGCCGGCCGTCCACCGCGGCGCTTTTGCCGGTGCCCATGCCGTCGCACAAAAGCATCTGGGCCCGGCCCGCGTGGTCGCAGAACTGGTCGCAGGCGTCGCCGCAGACCGTCTGCCCGCTGGCCGGCCGCACCGCCAGGCCGAAGGCTGCGGCGAAGAGGGGCCGCTCGGTGAACCGCAGCATCGTGACGGTGCGGCAGTTCTGGATGTCGGGCAGGGCGAAGTCCCGCCGGCAGACCGCGCCCACCTCCCGGGTCAGGGCGGCGGCGTCCTCCAGGCTGAAGCCCACCCGCGGTACCGTGACGTTGGCGGTGATCCGCCCGGCCGCGTCGGCGGTGACCGCGCATTCCAGCGGTTCCAGCCCCAGCTGGGCGAACAGCCCGGCCAGCTTGGCCCCGCGGCGGGCGTCGGGCAGGCCGGCCTGGCCCAGCTGGGCGGCCATCTGGGCCAGGGCCGCGGCCATGGCGCCGTACTGCTCGGTCAGGGCGGTCCGCAGCGCCCCGGCCCGGGCCCGGGTCTGGCGGCGGCTGCACCAGAGCCGGTAGCCGTGGGTCACGGCGGCGCAGAGCTCGCCGGGGTGGGTGCAGACGCTCAGCTGCCCGGGCAGGTCCTCCAGCTCGGCCCGGCCGTGGGCGTCCAGGGCGTCCCGCAGGCGGTAGAGCCCGTCCACCGCCGTGGAGTAGCCCTTGACCCAGCAGCGGCTGCGCCGTTCGCACCGCACGCAGACATGCCGGGCGGTGTACTCCACCACAAAGTCGAAGGTCTCCCCCTTGGGGGGCAGCTGCCGTTCGCAGACTTCGTTGACGGTGTCCGCAATGTCGGACAGCGCATCCGCCACGCCGGACAGCCGCCGGGCCGCGCCGGACAGGCTCTGGCTGACCGCCGGGGGCGCCGGCGGCGGAAAGACGCTGCGCAGCCATGCCCCCGGGCAGGCCAGCGCCGCCAGGCAGCCCGCGCCGGCCCAGCCCAGCACCCCCAGCGCCTGGGGCCAGCCGGGGGCGGCCAGCGCCCCCGCGCCGCAGCCCAGCAGGAACAGCCCGGCGGCCCGCCAGCGCTCGCCGGGGGCCAGCAGGGCGGCGGCCAGCGTTCCCAGCGCCACCGCCAGGGCGCCGTAGCTCAGCGCCGGGGCGGCGGCGGCCACCGCGGCGGCCAGCGCCACCGCCAGCACGGCGGACTGTTCCAGGCTGCCGGCCATCGCCGTACACACCCCGCCGAAAGCCGCCAGCGCCAGCCCCGGCGCCCAGAACATCCCCGGCAGCGCCAGCCGCTGCACGCTGGCGGCCGCCACCGCCAGCCACAGGCACAGCCGCCCCGGCCCGGCGGCGGGCAGCGCCCGCAGCGCGGCGCCGAAGGCGGCGGCCCCGGCGCCGGTCACGGCCAGCAGGGCGGTTTCGGCCAGGGTGGTCCGGCCGGCCAGCGCCAGGGCCAGCTGCTCGGCCGCCAGCGCGGCGCAGGCGGCCCCGGCGCCGGCTATGTAGGGTCTGCCGGGCAGCCGGGCCGCGGCCAGCCGCCCGGCCAGCGCCGCGGCCGCCGCCCCACTCAGCTGCAAAGCCAGCCGCAGCGGCTGGGCCCAGTAGCTGCCCCCCAGCATCCCCACCGCCGCCGCCAGCAGGAACCCCCGCCCGCAGCCCAGGAGCAGCCCCAGGCCGAAGGGCGCCGCCCCGCCGAAGATCTGCCCGGCCCCCAGCAGCACCCCGGCCGCTGCGGCCCCGGCCTGCCACAGCACCGCCCCCCGGGCGGGGCGGGGGGTGGGGTCGGCGTCCCCGGCAGCCCCGGCGGGGGCGGCGGGGGCCGGGTCGGGGGGTTCCCGCAGGGCGGTGCGGGCGGGTTTGCGGTGTTTTTCCTGGGTGAACAGCGGCATAACGGTCTCCTCCTCTACTGCGTCGCGCATTCGGCTGCGCTGTGCAGGCAGTATACCGCGCCGCCCCCGCGCCTTTTGCCGCAGGACGGCGAACCCCCAAAAGCGGCCAAAAAGGCGCAGGCCGCGGCCTTTGCCGCCCCGGGGGGCGCGGTCCTACCATTCCGCCGCGAGGCATGGTATAATGGGGCAAAAGACTGGAGAAGGGGGCGCAGGTTATGGCGCTGGAGTTGTACCGCTGCGAGTCGCCCGACTGCGAGTATGTGACCGAGAACCCGCAGGCCGACCGCTGCCCGCTGTGCGGCGGGACCTTTTTTGTGAAGGCGGAGGAGGGCGAGGTGACCCCCAAGGGCTGGCTGGGGCTGTGCCGGGAAGCCGACCGGGACGGCCGCCAGCCCGACGCCTATGCCTTCTGCCGGCGCGGGGCCGAGACCGGCGACCCGGCCTGCCTGTGCGAGCAGGCCCGGCGGCTGCTGACCGGCCGGGGCACGGCGGTGGACAAACCGGCGGCGGTGGCGCTGCTGGACCGGGCCGCCGCCGGCGGCGACCCGGAGGGCCAGTGCCTGCTGGGGGTCTGCCATGAACACGGCGACGGGGTGCCCGCCGACCCGGAGAGCGCGGTCTTCCTGTACCGGCAGGCCGCCGACCGCAGCTACGCCCCCGCCCAGTGCAACCTGGGCTGGTGCTATGAGCACGGCCGGGGCCTGCCCCGGGACACCGCCCAGGCCGTTTACTGGTACAGCGCCGCGGCGCTGCAGGGGGACCCCCGGGCCCAGTTCTGCCTGGCGCTGTGCCAGATGGAGGGGGTGGGCACCCCCACCGACATCCGCAAGGGGGTCCGCTTTGCCCGGATGTCCGCCCAGGGCGGCTACGCCCCGGCGCAGTTCTACCTGGGGCAGCTGTATGCCGAGGGCCGCGGGGTGGACAAGGACCCGGCCCGGGCTTTCGGGTGGTACCTGCAGGCGGCCCGCAGCGGCTTTGACCAGGCCCGGTACGCGGCCGGCCTGTGCTGCGAAGCCGGCGAAGGCACCGACAAGGACCCCGACCAGGCGGTGCGCTGGTTCCGCCAGGCGGCCGAGCAGGGCTTTGCCCCGGCCCAGGTCAAGTACGGCCTGTGCTGCGAAGCCGGCGAGGGGGTGCCCCGGGACGAGCCCGCCGCCGCCCGCTGGTACCGCAAGGCGGCCCGCCAGGGTTCGGCGGACGGCCAGTGCAACCTGGGGTTCTGCTACGAGCTGGGCATCGGGGTGGAGAAGAGCGCCGGCGACGCGGTGCGCTGGTACGCCGCCGCGGCCGAAAAAAACCACGCCCGGGCCCTGTACCTGCTGGGTCACTGCTGCGAGACCGGCCAGGGCCTGCGCCCCGACCCGGCCGAGGCGGCCGAGCTGTACCGCCGGGCGGCCGACCAGGGGTTTCCCCCGGCGCTGACCCGGCTGGGGGTGCTGTACGAGACCGGCAGCGGGGTGGACAAGGACCCGGCCCGGGCGGTGGAACTCTACCTGCAGGCCGCCGGGGCGGAGTACCCGCCCGCCCAGTGCTGCCTGGGCTATTGTTACGAGACCGGCGTCGGGGTGGACAAGGACCCCGATCAGGCGCTGCACTGGTACGGGCTGGCGGCCGACCGGGGGTTCGCCCGGGCCCAGTGCAACCTGGGCCGGATGTACGAGCGGGGCTGCGGGGTGGAGCAGAGCTGGCCCCAGGCCGTGACCTGGTACACCCGGGCTGCCGACCAGCACTACCCGCCGGCCCTGTACGCCCTGGGCTGGTGCTGCGAGTACGGCCAGGGGCTGCCCGGGGACCCTGGCCGGGCGGCGCAGCTGTACGCCGAAGCCGCGGACGCCGGCCTGCCCGAAGCCCAGTTCAGCCTGGGCTGCTGCTATGAGCGGGGCCGCGGGGTGGAGCAGGACTGGAAGCTGGCCTACCGGTGGTACGAGCGGGCGGCCCGGCAGGACTATCCGCCCGCCCAGTGCAACACCGGCTACTGCCTGGAACACGGCCTGGGGGTGGAGGCGGACCTGCCCGGGGCGCTGGTCTGGTACCGCAAGGCCGCCGAAAACGGGGACGACATGGGCCAGTGCAACCTGGGCGAGTGCTGCGTGACCGGCATCGGCATGGAGCCCGACCCGGCCGAGAGGGCCCGCTGGTACCGCAAGGCCGCCGAGCAGGGGCTGCCCCGGGCCCAGAACGCCCTGGGCCTTTTGTACGAGCAGGGCTGCGGGGTGGAAAAGAACTACCCGCTGGCCGTATATTGGTACGAGAAGGCGGCCTCCCGCGGGTATGCGCCGGCCCAGTGCAACCTGGGCTGGTGCTGTGAGCAGGGCCGCGGCCTGGACCGGGACCCGGGCGCCGCCGCCCGCTGGTACCGCAAGGCCGCCGAGGGCGGCCACCCCCGGGGGCAGTTCTGCCTGGCCGGCTGCTATGACCGGGGCGTCGGCGTGCCGGAGGATGAGATCAAGGCCGCCACCTGGTACAAGAAAGCCGCCGAGCAGGGCTACGCCCAGGCGATGCTGCAGCTGGGGCTGTGCTATGAGAAGGGCCGGGGCATCGGCCGCAGCGCGGAGCTGGCCCTGGCCTGGTACAAAAAGGCCGCCGAGGCAAACTGCCCGCCCGCCTGCCTGCAGATGGGCCGGCTGTGCGAGACCGGCCGGCTGGGCGTCGCCCGCAACTACCGGGACGCGCTGCGCTGGTACCGCAAGGCCGCCGACGCCGGGGACAAGGAAGCCGCCGACGCGGTGCGCCGGCTGGAGAAAAGCGGTCTGCTGGGCTTTCTGCTGGGCTGAGGGGCGCCGTTTTCCCGGGGCATCCCCGCCGGGGGCAGAATCCGTCCCCGGCGCGGCCCCGCCCAAGCGGCGTCCCGCCGGGCCGGCCGGACAAAGCACGACCCCCGAAGGGAGCCGGAAGGCCTCCTTCGGGGGTCGTTTTCTCAATCGCTTTTCAATCGCTGTTCAATCGCTGCTTCGATCCGCCGGGCGGCGGGCGTCATTCTTCCGCCCCCTGCAGCGTCGTCGCCCAGGGGCGGGTCCCGGCGCCGAGGGCGTCCAGCAGCGCCGCGTCCTGCTCCGGGGTGCCCGTATAGTCCGGGATGCCCGCCGCCGCGGCGCAGGCGGCCCGGTTTTCCAGCGAGGGGTCGAGCCCGTTGGCCAGGAAGGTGACCGGCGCGTCCTGCCCGCGCCAGCCCATCAGCAGCTCGGACAGGTCCCCGGCGGGGTCGGCCTCCTTCCGGTGGGTCAGGTACATCCGGGCCAGCTCGTTCAGCGCCGCCTGCTCCCGGTCGCCGGGGGTCCGGGCCCCCTCCGCCGTCTCGCTGTCGGTCTCCCCGGTCAGCGAGAGCTGCAGCGGATAGAACGACAGGGGCTGTTCCGCCGGCCCGAACCGGTCGGCGTCCCCTTCCAGCAGGGTCAGGTCCAGCCGCGGCCGGGCGCCCTGGGCCTCATGGCTCAGCGACCAGGCGAACCGGTACCGGAGGTTTTCCGGCGCCCGGCTTTCGCTGTAGACAAGGATCTCCTGCGGGTTCCAGTCCACCACCGAGCTGCCTTCCCGGTAGCTGCCGACGCTGACGACGCCGTCCTCCAGCGTTTCGCTGTGGAAGGACTGCAGCTCCGCCCCGCTGTCCGTGAGATCAAAGGCCAGCATCCTGTCGCCCGCGGCGGCCACCCAGAAGGTGTCCGCCTCCCCGAAGGACGCCACAAGCGCCTCGGGCGGGCCGCCCTCGCTCTCGGGCGTGATGGCAACCCGCTGCCCGGCCCCGCAGCCGGCCAGGCCGGCCGCCAGCAGCAGGCTGAGGCCGGCGCACAGAATCCGATTCCGCATCTCAGGATCCCTCCTTCGGGCCGAAGGGCGCCGCAGGCGCACCCGGCCGTCCTTTCCGGTGTTTATTCCTGATTCCATTGTATCCCCCCTCCCGGCCGCCTGTCAACCCCTGCGGCGGCGGAACGGGGCGGTTTTTGCCCGGCCTTTGCCGGGGTTCAGCCCAAAGCCGCCAGGGCGGCGCGCAGCCGGGCCAGCGTTTCCTCCCGCCCGAGCATGGCGGCCAGGTCGGTGCCGCCGCCGGGGGTGCGGGCCTTGCCGGACAGGGCGATGCCCAGCGGGTAGAGCAGCCAGCCGTTCTTTTTGCCCATCGCCTCGGCCTGGGCCTTGCAGGCGGCGAAGATGCCGTCCCGGTCCCAGTCGGTCTGGCCTTCCAGCAGGGGCAGCAGGGCCTCCAGCGCCTCCCGGGCGCTCTCGGGGGTGGTCTTCTGCTTCTTGTTGCGGTAAAGCTCGGGGTCAATGGGCAACGGCGCGTCGAAGAAGTCCAGCTGCGGGGGGATGTCCTCCAGCACCTCGCAGCGGGGCTGGAGGTTCTGGCACAGCAGGTCCCGGTCGATGGGGCGGCGGACCGCGCTGTCGATGAAGGGGTCGGCCAGGCGGCGGAACTCTTCGGCGGGCAGGGCGCGGATGTAGGCCGCGTTGATGGCCCGCAGCTTGAGCGGGTCAAAGATGGCCGGGGACCTGGAGATGCGGGCGGGGTCCCAGATGCGGACCATCTCCTCCAGCGAGAAGATCTCCTGCTCCCCTTCCGGCGCCCAGCCCAGCAGCAGCAGGTAGTTCAGCACCGCCGCCGGCAGGTAGCCCTTGGCCACCAGGTCCTGGTAGCTGGCGTCGCCGTTGCGCTTGGACAGTTTGTGCTGGGCGTCCTTCATCACCGGCGGGCAGTGGATGTAGACGGGCAGGTCCCAGCCGAACGCCTCGTACAGAAGGTTGTACTTGGGCGTGCTGGACAGGTACTCGCTGCCGCGGATCACATGGGTAATGCCCATCAGGTGGTCGTCCACCACGTTGGCGAAGTTGTAGGTGGGCATCCCGTCGCTTTTGATCAGGATCTGGTCGTCCAGCTCGGAATTGTTCACCTCGATGTGGCCGTAGACCACATCGTCAAAGGCGGTGACCCCCTCGGCCGGGATCTTCTGCCGGATCACATAGGGTTCGCCCGCCGCCAGCCGGGCGGCGACCTCCCCGGCGGGCAGGTCGCGGCAGTGGCCGTCATAGTGGGGCACCTGGCCGGCGGCCTTCTGTTCGGCGTGCAGGGTTTCCATCCGCTCTTCGGTGCAGAAGCAGTAGTAGGCTTTGCCGGCCTTGACCAGCTGCTCGGCATACTGTTTGAAAAGGCCCATGCGCTCGCTCTGGACATAGGGCCCCACCGGGCCGCCGATGTCGGGGCCTTCGTCCCAGGTCAGGCCGGTGGCCCGCAGCGTGTCGTAGATGATGTCGGCCGCGCCTTCCACCAGGCGGCCCTGGTCGGTATCCTCGATGCGCAGGATAAAGGTGCCGCCGTTGTGGCGGGCCTGCAGGTAGGTGTACAGCGCGGTGCGCAGGTTGCCCACATGCATGTAGCCGGTGGGCGAAGGCGCAAAGCGGGTGCGGACGGGATTGGACATGATGGAGCCCCCTAAAATCTGAATGAACGGCAGCGTGTGCCGCCTGATACTGAAACCGCCGCCCGCCGCTGCGGCGGCCGTGCGCGGCTGCTGCCCCCTGTGCGGCGTGCCCGGCACGCTGCGGCGGCAGCTGTTTTAAGTTTAGCCGCTCGGGCAGGCTTTGTCAACAAAAGCGGCGGCCCGCCTTGACATTCCCCCGCCCCTGCCCTATACTGGCTGTATAAACCGCAGACGCGAAGGTAAAACCGCGCCATGCCCCCACAGAGAGCCCGGGTCGCTGAAAACCGGGCGGGACACAGGCCGGACAAATGGTTCGCAGAGGGCGGCGGGGAACAGCCGGCAGCGCCGGCCCGGTATCCGCCGACGGCAGCCCCCGTTACCGGGCAGAGGCCCCGGGCGCCCGGCACCCGGCCCCCCCTCACTGAGAGGCCGCGCCCCCCGCGGCAAGCAAGGTGGCACCACAGGATTTTCCCTGCCCTTGCACAGATCCCACCCATCTGTGCGGGGGCATTTTTTCATGCGCCCGCACCCCGCCGCAGCCCCCTGCGGAACACCGCGCAACACCCTACAACCATAACAAAAGGAGCGTTTTGAAGATGTCTGAACAGCAAGTGACCCCCTCCCCCCTGCCGGCCCGCAAGCGGATCTTGTCCGGCATTCAGCCCACCGGCACCCCGACACTGGGCAACTACCTGGGGGCGCTGCGCAACTGGGCCCTTTTGCAGAACAGCTACGACTGCCTGTACATGGTGGCCGACCTGCACGCCCTGACCGTGCGGGAGGACCCCGCCGCGCTGCGCCGCAACACCCGGGAACTGGCCGCCCTGCTGCTGGCCGTCGGCATTGACCCGCAGCAGCATGTGCTGTTTGTGCAGAGCCATGTGCCCGCCCACACCGAGCTGGCCTGGGTGCTGGCCTGCAACACCCAGTTCGGCGAACTTTCCCGCATGACCCAGTTCAAGGACAAGAGCGCCAAACACCCCGACAACGTGAACGCAGGGCTGTTCACCTACCCGGTGCTGATGGCCGCCGACATCCTTGTCTACAACGCCGACCTGGTGCCGGTGGGCCAGGACCAGACCCAACACCTGGAGATCGCCCGGGACATTGCCGGGCGGTTCAACGGGGTCTACGGCCCCACCTTCACCCTGCCCGAAGGGTATGTGCCCAAGGCGGGCGCCCGGGTCATGTCGCTGGGCGACCCGTCCAAAAAGATGAGCAAGTCCGACCCCAACGTCAACAGCTTCGTGCTGCTCACCGACAACAAGGACGTGATCCTGCGCAAGTTCAAGCGGGCGGTGACCGACTCGGACGGGGTGGTGCGCTGCGACCCGGCGGCCAAGCCCGGCGTGTCCAACTTGATGGGGATCTACGCGGCCTTCACCGGCCAGACGATGGAGGAGGTGGAAGCCGACTTCGCCGGCAAGGGCTACGGCGACTTCAAGGCCGCGGTGGCCGAGACGGTGGCCGACGCGCTGGCCCCGGTGCAGGCCGAGTACGCCCGCATCCTGGCCGACAAGGGCTATGTGGACGGCGTGCTGCGCACCGGCGCCGAGCGCGCCGCCCGCCTGGCCGGCCGCACCGTGCGCAAAGTCTACCGCAAGGTGGGCCTGCTGCAGTTGGATTGACGGCAGACCGCGGACGGTTTGGCATAAACAGAGGAAGGAGCCTCCCCCATGTCAAAAAACTTCTCCCCCGCTTTTCTGGCACAGTCGGCCCGCTCGGCGGCGGCGCGGTATCAGCTCACCCCCTGCCGCCTGTGCGTCTGCGCGGGGCTGCTGGTCTGCGCGGCGGGCCTTTCGCTGAATTTCGGCGGCAGCGCCGGGATGCTGGCGCTGTTTGCCATCTTTTTCTGGCTGGTCCGCCGGGAGTGGGCCGCCCCCACCCCGGCCCATGCGCGGCTTTGGCTGGGCGTCTATGCCCTTCTGCTCAGCGCCGCGCTGTGTACGGCACGGCTCGTGCATGTCACGGTGGACGCCCGCGGCGAACCGGCGGCCAACTACATCGACTGGGCCGGCAAAAAGGATCTGGTGTTGATCACCTCGCTGGCCGTGGGGCTGTGGCTGCTGTTTTTCGAACTGCGGCGGCAGCTGCTCGGCAAACGGGGGCAGCTGGGCTTCACCCCCCCCCCGAAAAAGGAATAGTTCTCACTTCTTTGTGATCTGGGGCTTTATCTTCCTGTGCTGGGTGCCCTACCTGCTGGCCTACTGGCCGGCGGGCCTGGTGGGGGACGGCGCCCACACGCTGGAGGAAGCCCTGCAGCCCGGCATTCCCGGCGGCAACCACTGGGTGGTGCTTTATATCCTGACCCTGCGGTTCTTCGTCTGGCTGGCCGGGGTGTTCGGCGGCGGGCTGTCGGTGGCACTGTGCCTGTACGCGGTGGCCCAGAGCCTGGCCTTTTCGGCGGCGCTGGCGGCGGTGGTCCGGCAGATCGAAGGGCTGGGCGCGCCGCGGCCGGCGGTGGCAGCCTGCGCCATCCTGTACGGCTGTTCGGGCTTTTTTGCCTCCTACGGCATGGTCACCTGGAAGGACACGCTGTTCAGCGCCGCCGTGGTGCTGCTGGCGCTGCAATTGTGGCGGTTCGCCTGCCGGCAGCACGCCACGGCCGGGCAGACGGCGCTGTTCGTGCTGACCCTGCTGTTCCTCTGTTTCTGGCGCAACAACGGTCTGTACATCGTGGTGCCCACCCTGCTGGTGCTGGGGGCCGCCTTCCGGCGCCGGGCGCTGGGGCTGCTGGGCGCCGGCCTGGCGGCGGTGGTCTTCACAATGGCCGTGCAGGGCCCCGGCTATGATGCGCTGGGCATCGAGAAGGACGGCATAAACGAATCGGCCTCCATCCCTTTGCAGCAGGTGGCCGCCGTCATCCAGGCGGACCGCCCGCTGAGCGAGGAACAGCAGGACGTTCTGTTCACCATCCTGCCCGAAAAGACCTGGAAGGAAAACTACTGCCCCCAGCTTTCGGATGACCTGAAGGGCACGCCCGAACTGAACCGGACCTATTTCAACGAGCACTTCGGCGATTTCCTCCGGGTCTGGGCCCAGCTGCTGCCCGCCAACCTGGACATTTATGTGGAAGCCTACCTGCTGCAGACCAACGGCTTCTGGATGCCCGGCAGCTGGCACGGCGGCTATTATGAGTTTTTCCAGGGGGTGCAGGACCTGGGTTCCCGCGGCATCGCCACGGTGGACTGGTTCCAGCGCCTGACCGGGGTCGGTTTGCAGAACATTCTGGCGCGGTTCACCCGCTTTGTCAGCGCCGGCACGATGGCCTGGGTGCTGCTGGGGGCGTTCTTCTTCTGCCTGGCCAAGCCCCGGGGGCAGCGCAAGGGCGATCTTTTGTTCCTGACACCGCTGCTTTTTTCCTGGCTGACGCTGATGATCTCCACCCCCATCGCCCATTCCTACCGCTATGTGCTGATGCTGCCCATCGCGCTGCCGCTGCTGTGCCTGCTGTTTGTGTACGACCGCCCCCTTTGCCCCAAAACCACTTGACAGCGCGACAATTTTTCGTTATAATACAGAAACCAGTGCGGCCTTACAGGCCGCACAACTTTTACTGTAATCTACTGTAAGGAGACGACCGACGATGGCAAAAGAAGTTGTTGTCACCCACGAAGGATATAAAAAGCTGGAGCAGGAACTGGATACCCTGCGCACAGTCAAACGCAAGGAAGTGGCCGAAAAGATCAAGGTGGCCCGCGGCTACGGCGACCTTTCGGAAAACGCCGAGTATGACGCCGCCAAGGAAGAACAGGCCGTGGTGGAAGCCCGCATTGCCGACCTGGAAGCCACGCTGAAGGTGGCCCGCATCATTGATGACAGCGACCTGTCCCACGACACGGTCTCCATCGGCATGCGGGTGCGCATCCTGCCCGAAGGCCAGAGCGAGGAGAACGCCATGGAGTTCGACATCACCGGCTCCACCGAGGCGGACATGAGCCTGCACCGCATCAGCGACGAAAGCCCGGTGGGCTCCGCCCTGATCGGCCACAAGGCCGGCGATCTGGTGCAGGTATCGCTGCCCAACGGCAACGTGGTCGGCTACAAGGTGCTGGCCGTCAGCCGCAGCAAGTAAGCGCAGACCCCCGCAGCCGGGGGCGGCGGCGCCTGCGCCGCCAGGCGGTCCCGGGACGCCGGCGCCCCGGGGCTGTTTTTCTGCCCCAGATCCGCCGGGAATGCTGTTGATCGAGTATTTAAGAAAAGAGGACCCCTATGCCCAACCAGACCCCTGTGAACGCCGCGTCCGAACAGGCGGTGCGCCGCCAGAAGCTGGCCGACCTGCGCGCCGCCGGCTGCGACCCGTTCGCCATCACCAAATACGAACAGACCGATTTTTCGGCCGACCTGCAGGCCCGGTTCAAGGACCTGCCCGCCGAGAGCGAGACCGGCATGACCGTGCGCCTGGCCGGGCGCCTTGTGTCCAAGCGGGTCATGGGCAAGGCCAGCTTCGCCCACCTGCGGGACAAGGCCGGCGACATCCAGATCTTTGCCAAAAAGGACGTGCTGGGCGAGGAAGCCTACGCCGCCTTCAAAAAACTGGACGTGGGCGACATCGTGGGCTGCGAGGGCGAGGTCTTCCGCACCCGGATGGGCGAGCTGAGCGTGCGGGCCGCCCGCATCACCCTGCTGGCCAAGAGCCTGCTGCCCCTGCCGGAAAAATTCCACGGCCTGACCGACCGGGAGGCCCGCTACCGCCAGCGGTATGTGGACCTGATCGTCAACCCCGAGGTCAAGCAGACCTTCATCAAGCGCAGCGCGATCCTGCGGGAACTGCGCAGCTACCTGGACGGCAAGGGATTCCTGGAGGTGGAGACCCCCATCCTGACCCCCTTCGAGATCGGCGCGTCGGCCCGGCCCTTCCTGACCCACCACAACACCCTGGACATGGACATGGTGCTGCGCATCGAGACCGAGCTGTACCTCAAGCGGCTGGTGGTGGGCGGCATGGACCGGGTGTATGAGGTGGGGCGGATCTTCCGCAACGAGGGCATGGACCCCAAGCACAACCCCGAGTTCACCACCATCGAGCTGTACCAGGCCTACACCGACTACCACGGCATGATGGACCTGGTGGAAGAGATGATGAAGACGGTGGCCGGCAAGGTCTGCGGCACCCTGCAGATCCCCTACCAGGGGCAGATGATCGACCTGTCCCACTGGGAGCGGATGACCATGAAGGAGGCGGTCCGGAAGTATTCCGGCGTGGACTTCGACACCGTCGGCTCCGACGAGGAAGCCGTGGCCCTGGCCAAGCAGCACAAGGTGGAACTGCCCGAGATCCCCACCAAGGGCGCGATCCTGGCCGAGTTCTTTGACGCCTATGTGGAGGAAAAGCTGATCCAGCCCACCTTCATCTACGACTACCCGGTGGAGGTCAGCCCGCTGGCCAAGCGCAAGGCGGACGACCCGATGTTCACCGAGCGGTTCGAGTATTTCATCAACGCCACCGAGTTCGGCAACGCCTTCTCCGAGCTCAACGACCCCATCGACCAGAAGGGCCGGTTCGAGCGGCAGGTGGCCGAGCGCAAGCAGCTGGACCCGGCCAGCAAGGCCCAGGTGGACTACGACTACGTCACCGCGCTGGAATACGGCCTGCCCCCCACGGGCGGGCTGGGCTTCGGGGTGGACCGGCTGGTCATGCTGCTCACCGACTCGGCCTCCATCCGGGACGTGCTGCTCTTCCCCACAATGAAGCCGCTGGATAATTAAATGACGTATTAACGCGTTATATTTGGGGCTGCAGATGGGGTTGACACCACGTTGACACCAGTTCTAACAAAAAGGCCTTACAAGCAGATAAAAAGCGAGCCTGCACACTGCGTAACCGTGTGTGCAGGCTCGCTTTTTTGAAAATGGGTGGCGGTACCGTTTTCTGCGGAAAGCGGTTATTCTTTTGTTGGTGTTATTACAGCTTACAAAAGTATTAAAATTAAGGCTTTTTGATTTAGTATCAAAAAGTCCTTGCGTTGTATCAAATTGTCGCATATAATAAGTATTAAAGTTAACGAACCTCAAAGGTGATATTGCAATGCAAGTTTTTGGCTACTGTAGAATCTCAACCCCACACCAAAATATAGAGCGTCAAGTCCGCAACATCTTGGCGGCATATCCCGATGCCCATATCGTCAGAGAGGTTTATACGGGTACAAAGTTTCAGGGACGCGGCGAACTGGACAAACTTTTGAAGCAAGTTCAATCTGGCGATACCATCGTTTTTGATTCGGTTTCGCGCATGAGCCGCAATGCAGATGAGGGGTGCCAGTTGTATGAAGCCCTCTTTTCTCGCGGCGTTATTCTGCGCTTTTTGAAGGAGCCTCATATCGACACGGAAACCTATAAACAGTCGATAGAAAGGCAAATTCAGGCATCTCTGAGCACGGGCAGCCTGGCGACTGATAATTTTGTTCAAGCTGTTATAGATGCGCTGAACCAATATACGATTGACCTTGCAAAAGAGCAAATTCGTTTGGCTTTCGGACAAGCCCAGAAAGAAGTGGATGACCTGCACCAGCGTACCAAAGAGGGAATGCTCACCGCAAAACTCAACGGTAAACAAATCGGTCAGATGCCAGGGCGCAAGTTGGTAGTAAAAAAGGCGGCCGGATGCAAGGAAAAAATCAGGAAGTACAACAAAGATTTTGATGGAACGTTGAATGATGCCGACTGTATGCGCCTTATTGGCATTGCCAGAAATACATACTACAAGTACAAGCGCGAACTCAAAGCCGAGTAAAACGCGGCGGTGGACTGTTCCCCGCCGCGTTATTTTGCTGGTGTTTTAGCCTTCGCTATCTTTTTGGCATCCAAATTCGCACCAACTGCATTTTGCACATTCTGGCTTTTCACCACATGGCACCGGGCCGGTATCAGAATCATAAGGGCAGCTATAATAATCGAACATCTTTTTCTCCTTTGAAAGTGCATTTATAAATATTGCCTACTCTCACTCGGCTGGTTTTCTCTGTTGTTCGGTTTATTCGGCTGCTTCCATCTTGACCATGCAATCGCCGCACAAAATATTTACGATCTTGGTGGCGCGCACGCTCTGGTGGCAGATGGGGCAGATATATTTGCGGGTGCTGCTGGGCTTCTTCGCCGCGCCGGTACCGCCGCTGGCCGTCCCTTTGGGTAAAGCTCCCATGATGTCCCAAATGCTGACCCCCTCGACCATCATTAGGTCTTGCCAGCCTTGCTGTTCTACAAAATTCAGCAGGTCAAGGCCAGGGCTGGTAATTGTCCAACCATATTTTTTGTGATGTGCGATTTCCAGCCCGTGCTGTTCTGCAATCGCCTTGAACCGTTTGTTGTGGTAGCTGTTCCCGCTGCCGCTGGTGTCTTTGATGTCATGTTCCGCGGCGTACAAGTGGCACATTTCGTGCAGAAGCGTGGCGCAGGTTTCTTCAATGGGGCGGTTCAGCGTCGCGCTGTTGAGGTTGATTTCGTAGCGGCGGGCGTCCCCGGCCTGCCAGACCTTGTCGCAGGTAAAATGCCCATACGCGCCAACGGTCTTTTTGAGGCTGATGACCACCTCCGGCAGTTCGTTACCAAAGAAATGCGCATTCAGTGCGCGGAACATTTTTTCGAGTTGTCCCGCAACACGGGAAGTCTTGACGGTCTGTTTCATAGTTTTGTCCTTTCTAAAAATGCGTTTTTAACATCCGCAAAAGCGGTTTGCAGGTTTGAGCCCTGCCGGCGAAAAGAAAAAGTAAAGCCCTTGCCAGATTGTCAGCCAAACATGGAATATCGCAGCATTTATGCGAGAATATGCCGTGAAAGTTGGTTGACAAGAAGGCAAGGGCTTATATACTTTTTTGAGCGGCAGGGTCACGCTTTCCCCTCCACCGCAGTGGAAAAAACCTTTCCGTTTATTACCGTTTCTCATCGTTGATACCGTTGGTGATCGTTGCTTTTGAGCGCACCTGTCAACGGTCACCAACGGTATCAACGGTTTCAACGATATAGAGGACGAATTGACAAATTCATCAAAAATATACATTTCGTATTGTTGACACAACTGTATACATATTGTATAATATAAATATATTTAACGCTAAGGAGAACTTTTTATCATGAAACGCTTTTTTGTATCAACAAAAGAAAGTGACGACCTTATTTCCGCTGCGGTACAGCATACCGGGCAGAAAATTGGCTCGATCATCAATACCGCTATCAGCAACGCGCATCTGCCGACTTCGCCCACACTGCTGTTGGAAGCGCAATACACCTTGGATAGGCATCTAAAAAATGAATCCGACCCGTGGGAAATCAAGCAATCCATTTCTCGTGGCATTAGCTGGCTTGGCAGCCACCCCATCAGTGATAATGCGATTCTGATTGATGTATTTTCCAAGTACGCGTTTGGGGCGAACGCGCCCTCCGGCCCGCTTGACGGCAATGAGTATGTGCGCAGCCTGTTTGATCAGGTACTCGCTCTTTTGCGTGAGCGCGTTCCTGATTATACCCCTTCTGCAACTGGATATGACGGGCTGGTTGCAGACATTTTGGATAACTGGGCGAGCGTTTGGCGCGAGAGGGTCGTTTACGAAGTGCTTAGCACCATTGTCTTCACCAAGGAGCCTTATGTGCCGTTCGATTGGTTTGAATGTGTGACCATTCTGCGCACTATGGACGGCGTGGCGTGGCAGCAGTGGAGCATTGCGTGATGCCGTGCGCGCCATCCCACGGGGGAAGCAACGCCGACAAGGCGTTGCGCCGGGGGGCGCAGCCCCCGGACTCTGGCGACCGTTAGGGCGTCAGAGATGGGAGTCCAGAGGGGTCACGCCCCTCTGGCAAGGTAAGGCCCCGACGGGGCCGGTGGAAGTTTGCGCCGCAAACTGCCATACCTTGTATGGTGAATCAGTCCGCCGTGAAATGGGGAGCTTCGTTTTGCTGCACATTTCACCGGAACGGATTTGCCATGACCCGTCCGCAGACGAAAGGAAAGGAGGCTGCCGAAGTGGCAAGCGTAGAAAAGTTCGCAGCTGGTGCGGTGCGCAATCAGTTGCGGCACAACCTGCGTGAAATCAAACATTCCAGCAACGCAGATATTGACCCGAGCCGAAGGGGACAAGATTATATTTTGTCCCCTGATCGGGGCATGAGCGATTACGACTACTTCAAAGAAAGGCTCGGTCAGTTGTATGTGTACGGGCGGGATGATGTCAAAGTTATGGCAGGTTGGGTCGTTACCGCGCCGCAGGATTTGGCAACGGAACGGCAAGAGGCGTTTTTCGCCGCCACCTACGATTTTCTTGAAAATCGTTACGGCGCGGAAAACGTCGTGCAGGCGGTTGTCCACGATGACGAGAGCGGACAGCCGCACCTGCATTTTTGCTTCATCCCGGTCGTAGAGGACAAAAAGCACGAGCAAGGAGAAAAGGTTTGCGCCAACGATGTGCTTGACCGGCATGAGCTACGGAATTTTCATCCTGATCTGCAAAAATTCCTTGACGAGAATGGTTTGGAAGATGCCCGCATTATGAGTGGTGTTACCCAGCGACAGGGCGGTAACCGTACCGTAGACGAACTCAAAGCCGAACGTGCAATAAAGCACGAAAAGGAGCGTCGATCTTTGTACTTTGGCGAATCCAGTGAGGACGGGCGGCTGCACTTTTGAGGTACACACGATGGAACAGGCGACAAAAATAATCAGCTCATATCTGTATGGTGCAATCGTTTTGATGCTGGTATTTCTGGTTTTTGTCCTTTACTTAAAAGGGCAGTCCCAACATTGGCACAATCCGTTTGAACGCAGAGAACTGGCTTACCGCCCAAAAGACCGGGCACATGGCGTACTGGTCGGCAAGAAATGTGGCTTGGTTGCCTACTCGCCTGAACAGGACGAAGGCCACATTCTGGTGTTGGGGCCGTCCGGCACAGGTAAAACCAGCGCCCTTTTGATTCCAACCTTGCGCAGTTGGCAAGGCACCGCCCTGGTGGTCGATATATCCGGCGACATTGCTTCCCATGTGGATGTGCCGAACAAAATCGTTTTTGACCCAACCTCTGACAACTGTATCCCATACGATGTGTTTTTCTCGATAGACGAAGCACCTGATGAAACCGAAAAGCAGGAGCGACTGGAACAACTGGCTTATTTATTGCTTCCAGATAAATCGAAGGATAGTGAAACTGGCGCTTTCTTCACCATGAACGGGCGGAAGATGTTGTCCGCTGCATTGGTTTGTTATTACGGAATGGGCTGGGACTTCGTAACCATCTGTGAACATTTCCTCTCGCACGATTGGCGGTCGTTGCTGAACGACATTGCCAAGCAAGAAAACAGCGCGGCCAATATGTACATCAGCAGCTTTGTTGGAACGAATGAGAAAAATACCGCAGGCTGCAAACAGTCGGCAGACGACGCCGTCAAGCTGTTTGCTATGAACGCTAAAATTAAAAATGCACTTCGGAAAGTGCCAAGCTATGAAAAATCCATCAGCCCGGCGACACTGGAACATAACAGCATCTATATCTACATCCCCGATGAAAAGCTCAAAATCTATGGCGACCTGCTGCGCATCATCACAGCGCAGTCGATGGAATATTTCTCGTCCCGCCCCAAAGAGAACCGGCAAATGATTCTGTTCTGCCTGGATGAGTTTGCGTCCTTCGGCAAACTGCAAATCACCGAGGCGCTGCGCAAGCTCCGCAAGCGGCATATCCGTATCATGGTGCTGACCCAATCACTGGCTGACCTGGATATGATTTATGGTAAAGACGAGCGCAAGGCCATGATGGGAAACTTCAAATTCACGATACTGCTTGGCTGCAAGGGCACCGAAACACAGGAATATTTTTCTAAAATGATTGGCGAAAAGAAGCCACTGTTGGATACAGACCCCAACAAAAAGAACGACCCCATCATCAAGCCGGAAGACCTTTCGCATTTGGGGCAAGAGCTGTTTGTCCTAAGTGATGATGGG
>DWWE01000066.1 GCA_019119835.1 Candidatus Gemmiger stercoravium
CAAAATTTTACGTCAAATCGCGCACTCGTCTCTTCGTTCCTCGCACACAATTTGCCGTAAAATTTCCCTGTCGGTGTCGCCGTCGTCGGCGCATGTCCGCCGACGGCGACGGATTTTATACTTTTTCGACAGTCTGGGGGTGACTAAGAAAGCGGCCCCGGATTTTTTTGAAAGCCCGGCATTTACAAATCCCCGGCCGGGCGGGTATAATAGAGGCAGAGACCGGCGGAAAAGCCCCTTTGCGGAAAATCGGCTGCCGCCGGAAGGGCGCGGTGCCGCCGTGCCGGCGGCCCGGCGCTGCCGGCGGTGTTGCTTTTTGGCAGAATTTCTGCCGGTATGCCGCCTGCTGATCCGGAAAAGGGGGAAAACGCTTTGCCCAACACACAAAGCCGCCGCATCGCCCTGTGCGGCGTGCTGGCCGCCCTGGGGGTGGTCCTGCTGCTGGCGGGCAGCGCACTGGGCATCGGGACCTATGCGGCGCCGATGCTGACCTGTTTCCTGCTGATCCCCGCTTTGAACGATTACGGTCCCGCCACCGCCCTGACCCAGTACGCGGCCACCGCCCTGCTGGGGCTGCTGCTGGTGCCGGACCCGGAACTTTCGCTGTTCTACGCCCTGGCCCTGGGGCCTTACCCGGTGGTGCGGGTGTTCCTTGAACGGCTGCGCCGCCCGGTGCTGCGCCGGGCGGCCAAGTTCGCCTGGTTCACCCTGACGGTGGCGGCGCTGTACGCGCTGTTGCTGCTGGTGTTTGCGCCGCCCGGCCTGGGAGCCGAGCTGTTCGGCGGCGGGGTGTGGTATCTGGCGGTGCTGGCCGGCATGATCAACCTGGCCTTCTGGCTGTGCGACCGGGCCCTGGCCGCCCTGACCGCCGCCTACCGCCTGCGCCGGCGCCGCTGACCGCCCCGCTGCAAACCGACCGATCCAACCAATCACAAAACAAGGAGCCGGACCCTGCCGGCTCGGGAAGGAAACCGCCATGTGGTATCAAAATGCCGTTGTCTATCAGATCTATCCGCTGGGGCTGTGCGGTGCGCCGCTGCAAAACGACGGCGTCCAGGCCCATCGCCTGCGCCGCCTGCTTGACTGGGTGGAGCCCATCAAGGAACTGGGGGCCACCTGTGTGCTTTTCAACCCGCTGTTTGAAAGCGACGCCCACGGCTATGACACCCGGGACTTCAACAAGGTGGATGTCCGCCTTGGCACCGGCGAGGACCTGAAGGCCGTCTGCGAGGCGCTGCATGCCGCCGGCCTCAAGGTCATGCTGGACGGCGTGTTCAACCATGTGGGCCGCGGGTTCTGGGCGTTCCGGGACGTGCAGGAGAAAAAGTGGGACAGCCCCTACAAGGACTGGTTCCACCTGAGCTTTGACGGCAATACCAATTATAATGACGGCTTCTGGTACGAAAGCTGGGAGGGCTGCAACGAACTGGTCAAGCTCAACCTGCACAACACCGCCGTGCGGGAGCATCTCTTTGACGCCATCGCCGGCTGGGTCCGGGACTATGACATCGACGGCCTGCGCCTGGATGTGGCCTACTGTCTGGACCAGGACTTCCTGGCTGCGCTGCGCAACTTCACCAACCAGCTCAAACCCGACTTCGTGCTGGTGGGCGAGACGCTCCACGGCGACTACAACCGCTGGATGAACGACAATGCCTGCCACTCGGTCACCAACTACGAATGCTACAAGGGGCTGTATTCCAGCTTCAACACCGGCAACATGCACGAGATCGCCTACAGCCTCAACCGGCAGTTCGGCGCCGAACCCTGGTGTCTGTACACCGGCAAACAGCTGCTCAGCTTTGTGGACAACCACGATGTCACCCGCATCGCCAGCATCCTGCAGGACAAGCAGCAGCTCAAACCCATCTACGGTCTGCTCTTCGGGATGCCCGGCACCCCGGCCGTTTACTATGGCAGCGAATGGGGCCTCACCGGCGAAAAGAAGGACGGCGACCCGGCCCTGCGCCCGGCGATCGAGACCCCCGAACACAACGACCTCACCGACTGGATCACCGCCCTGGCCGGCGCCCGCGCCGCCAGCCCGGCGCTGTGCACCGGCAGCTACCGCAACATCCTGGTCCAGCCCAAACAGCTGATCTTTGAGCGCCGCCAGGGGCAGGACCGGGTGCTGGTGGCCATCAACGCCGACAGCAGCCCCTACCACGCCGATTTCAACGCCGAAGCCGGCTGCGCCGTGGATCTCATCACCGGCAAGCCCCACGACTTCGGCGGCGGCAGCGACCTGCCGCCCTACTCCTGCGCTTTCTGGAAGACCGAATAAGCCCACGCCGGCGAAAGTCTCGCCGGTCTGCGGGTCCGCCCGCCCCGAATCCATCCCGCATCTGCAGCGCCCTGCCCCGGCAGGGCGCTTTTGCTTTGCCCGCCGCCTTGTTTTCCGACCTTTCGCAATAGTTCGACCCTGCCTGCACATACTGTAGGGTGAAAACTCTGCCAATCCAGAATCAGGAGGGGATCCCCTTGCGAAAAAAACGTACCCTGCGCCGGGCCGCGGCGCTGGCCGCGCTGCTGCTGGCAGGCGGGCTGGCTGCCGGCTGGTTCCGGCTGCGCGCCGCCCTGCCGGACACCTTCACCCTGGCCCCCGGCCAGGCGCTCACCGTGGGCTCGCTGCCTTTCCTGCAGGCGGGGGTGCCCAGCGCCGGCCCGGCCGCCGCGGCCGGCAGCGTTCAGGCGGATACCAGCCGCAACCAGACCCTGCGGCTGTTCGGCGTGGTGCCGGTCAAGACGGTGCGCACCGTCGAGACGCCGCGCCGCACCGTCACCGTCTCGGGGGCGCCCTTCGGGGTCAAGATGTTTTCCGACGGGGCGCTGGTGGTGGCCTTCTCCGACCAGTACACGGCCTTCGGCACCGAAAACCCCGCCAAGGAGGCCGGCCTGCGCCTGGGCGACCTGATCGTCTCGGCCGGCGGCCGGCCGGTGCGCAGCAATGCGGAACTCAGCGCCGTCGTCACGGCCGCTGCCGGCCAACCCCTGCCCCTGACCTATCTGCGGGACGGCGTGCAGCACACCACCACCCTCACCCCGGTGGCCGACCGGGACACCGGCGCCTGGCGGGCGGGGGTCTGGGTGCGGGATTCCTCCGCCGGCATCGGAACCCTCACCTTCACCGACCCGGCCCGGGGCACCTTTGCCGGGCTGGGCCACGCGGTCAGCGACAGCGACACCGGCGCCGAACTGACCCTGCTGTCCGGGGAGATCGTCCCGGTCAGCATCCTGGCGGTGCAGAAGGGCACGGCGGGGGTGCCCGGCGAACTCAAGGGCGAATTCTCCGGCGTGGCGCTGGGGGCGGTGCGCGCCAACGACACCACCGGCGTGTACGGCACCCTGACCGGCGCCGCCCCCGGCGGCGAGGCGATGCCGGTGGCCAACTGCCAGGAGGTGGAGGTGGGGGAGGCCGAGATCCTGACCACCCTGTCCGGCACCACCCCCCGGCGCTATCAAGTGCGGATCGAGCGGGTCAACCTGACCGCTGCCGACCCCAACCGCAACCTGCTGCTGCGGGTCACCGACGAACGTCTGCTGGCGGAGGCCGGCGGCATCGTCCAGGGCATGAGCGGCAGCCCCATCCTGCAGAACGGCCGCCTGGTGGGGGCGGTGACCCATGTGCTCATCAACGACCCCGGCTGCGGATACGGCATCTTCGCGGCGACGATGCTGGAAAAAGCGGACGCGGCCGCCGGCTGAAACGGCGGCGAAAAGGAGAAACAGACCTCCAAAAAAGTGCAGGAAAGACGAAGAAAAATGTCAAACGCTTGCGCAAAGGATCGCAAAAACACCGCCGGAGTCGAAAGGGAACGAAATTTTCGTATTGCCAGAATTGGTAAAATATGGTAAAATTGCCATTGTCGAGAGAAACCGAGGGACTGGCCGCACAGGCCCGGCAGAGTCTTATCTTGTTGAAGGAGTGTACCACAATGGAAAAGATCAAGTTCCTGATGACCGATACCGGCGTACAGACCACTGCACTGTGCCGCCAGGCGCTGGAAAGCAAGGGGGTGCAGGTGACGGTGTGCGAGAAAAACGGCGCCCGCGCCCTGCAGACCTTGCTGGAACAGCACCCCCAGGCGGCGCTGCTGGATGCCTTCATGCCGGACCTGGACGCCATCACGGTCAAGCAGCGCTACGAAGCGCAGGACACCACCGGCGCCCACACCACCTTTTTTGTCACCGGCGCCTTCCAGAGCGAGGAGGTGGAACAGGACCTGCTGGACAACGGCTTTTCCTTTTTCTTTGTCAAACCCTTCGACGAGACGGTGCTGGTCAGCCGGGTGCTCAAGGCGGCGGGCAGCCCGGTGCGCCCGCACCTGGTCTCCCAGGACAGTGACGAGCTCACCGTCACCGAGATCCTCCATCAGGTGGGGGTGCCGGCCCACATCAAGGGCTACCAGTTCCTGCGGGACGCGATTTTGCTGGCGGTGGAGGACCATGAGTACATCAACGCCGTGACCAAGCGCCTTTACCCGGAGATCGCCAAGCGCAACGGCACCACCGCCTCCCGGGTGGAACGGGCGATCCGCCATGCCATCGAGGTGGCCTGGGACCGGGGCGATGTGGACACCCTCAACAGCTATTTCGGCTACACGATCCACAGCCTGCGGGGCAAACCCACCAACTCGGAATTCATCGCCATGATCGCCGACAAGATCCGCCTGGACAAGCGCCGCCGGGCCTGATGGCCCCGCCCGGCCGGGCAAACAACAAATGGCTCCCGCTGCTGCGGGAGTTTTTTTTGTTGCAATTCCCTTTCAAAACGCCTCGAAGCGGTAGATTTTTTGAAAGGATGCTTGTATAATGGTATCGTATGCAGGAACGCGCCCTGGCGGGCCTGTAAAAAACGGAAAGGGGAGCAAGACGATGGCGCACACAGTAACGGCCATTCTGGTGGCGGCGGGGGCTTCCCGCCGTATGGGGTTCGACAAACTCAGCTACCGGCTGCCCGGGGGGGCCACGGTGCTGCAGGCCAGCCTGCAGGCGTTTGCCGGCCATGACCGGGTCAGCCAGATCGTGCTGGTGGCCGGCGCCAACCTGGAAACCTGCCGGGCGCTGGCCGCCCGCTGCCCCAAACCCTGCGTGGCGGTGCCCGGCGGCGCCACCCGCGCCGACAGCGTGCGGGCCGGGCTGGCCGCCGCCACCGGGGAACTGGTGGCCATCCATGACGCGGCCCGCCCCTTTGTGAGCGCCGCGGTGATCTCCGCCGCGCTGGAAGCCGCCGAAAAGACCGGCGCCGCCGCCCCGGCCGTCCCGGTCAAGGATACCATCAAGCAGGCGGACGCCGACGGCCGGGTCACGGCCACGCCGGACCGCGCCGCGCTGTTTGCGGTGCAGACGCCCCAGTGCTTTTCCCGGGCGCTGTACCTGCAGGCGCTGGACCGGGTCCGGGGGGACGCCGCCCGCCTGGTCACCGACGACTGCAGCCTGTTTGAGCTGGCCGGCTTTCCGGTACAGCTCACCGCCGGGGACTATGCCAACCTGAAAATCACCACACAGGAGGACCTGAAGGGGGAAAGAACCATGAGGATCGGACATGGATATGACGTACACCGGCTGGTGGAAGGCCGCCGCCTGGTGCTGGGCGGGGTGACCATCCCCTACGAAAAGGGCCTGCTGGGCCACTCGGACGCCGACGTGCTGCTGCACGCCGTCGCCGACGCGCTGCTGGGCGCCGCCGCGCTGGGCGACATCGGCCAGCACTTCCCCGACACCGACCCCCGCTACAAGGGGGCGGACTCCCTCCGGCTGCTGCAGGCGGTGGGGGACCTGTTACATAAAGAAGGCTACACCATCGGCAACATCGACGCCACCGTTCTCTGCCAGACGCCCAAGCTGGCGCCCCACATCCCGGTCATGCGGCAGAACATCGCCGCTGCGCTGCACATGGATGTGGGCCGGGTGAGCGTCAAGGCCACCACCGAGGAGCATCTGGGCTTCACCGGTTCGGGCGAGGGCATCGCCGCCCATGCGGTGGCGATGGTGGAAGTGTAAAGTCCGCCTGCCTGCCACCGCCCGCCGCCCACCGCCCACGCCCGGAAGGAGGCTTTGCCTGCCATGTACGCCCTCCACGAATTTTTCAACAACGTCGTCAGCAACCTGCGCACCTTCCAGGTGCGGGACCTGATCGACATTCTTGTGATCTCCTTTGTCTTTTACGAACTCTTTGTCTTTGCCCGCAAATCCCGCGCCGGGCAGCTGGTGCGCGGCCTGGTGCTGCTGCTGGTCTGCTTTGCGCTGGCCTATCTGCTGGAACTGCGCACCGTGCGCTGGCTGCTCAACAACTTCCTGCAGGTGGGCTTCATCGCCGCGGTGGTGCTGTTCCAGCCGGAACTGCGCCGTGCGCTGGAACGCCTGGGCCAGAACACCAACTGGGCCGGGCTGTTCAACTGGCGGCGCAGCGACCCGTCGCTGCGCAGTGTGTGGCAGAGCGCCGTGGTGGCCATCTGCGACGCGGCCGAACAGCTTTCGGACACCCGCACCGGCGCGCTGATGGTGCTGGAACGCAACAACGACCTGGAAGAGATCATCCGCACCGGCACGCCGCTGTCCGCCAATGTGATCCCGGAAATGCTCGGGACCATCTTTTATGAAGGCACCCCGCTGCACGACGGCGCCGTGATCATCCGGGACGGGCGCATCGTGGCCGCCGGCTGCGTGCTGCCGCTTTCCAACAACCTGGAAATGGGCAAGGATATGGGCACCCGCCACCGGGCCGGCCTTGGCATGAGCGAAAACTCCGACGCCATCGTCGTGGTGGTCAGCGAGGAGACCGGCATCATTTCGCTGGCCAAAAACGGCGTGCTGATCCGCCGCCTGGACCGCCAGAACCTGTTCAACCTCCTGCAGGAGGAGATCATCCCGCCCGAGTCGGAGACGGAACAGAAGAAAGAGACCCCCTGGGCCAGACTCTTCAGCAAAAAAGGAGGTGCCGACCGCCATGCAGAATCCAAAACCCACTAAGCCCGTGGTGGACCCGGGCACCCAGAAACGCCATTCCATCTGGGATGTGCGGCCCTTCCTGTTTGTGGCGGCGGCGCTGTGCGCGATCCTGACCTGGTTTGTCGTCACGATGTATTTCGACCAGGAGGGCGACCACGTCATCATCGTGGATTCGGTCACCTACACCTATCAGTCCAGCACCTACACGAGCCTGGGCCTTGACCTGGTCAGCACGCCGGAAGTCAGCAACATCGCGGTGCGGGTCCGCGGCAGCGGCACCGTCATCGGCAACATCAGGGCGGGGGACATCATGGTCTACCCCCGCTACTCCAGCGTGCGGGGCGCGGGCGAGGTCACCCTCGACCTGGACGCCCGGTTCGTCACCTCGGACTATGACAACTTCAACATCGAGCTGACGGTGGAATCGCCGTCCACCGTCACGGTGGTCTTTGACGAAGTCAGCGAAAAGGTGGTGCCGGTCACTGCCGACACCTCCCAGATCCAGATTGCGGAGGGCTTCAGCCTCAACCGGGTGTCCTCGGTCCCGGCGGAAGTCACGGTCACCGGCCCCACCTCCGAACTGGACCAGATCGACTCGGTGGTGGCGGTGGTCACCTCCTCCGAAAGCCTTTCGGATTCGGTCACGCTGGACGCCACGCTGGAAATGCGCGACGCCGACGGCAACCCCATCACCCCGGAATACACCACCCTCGAGACCGAGACCGCCGAGGTCTCCCTCACCGTCTACCAGGTGCGGGAACTGCCGCTGACGGTGGACTTCATCGGCCTGCCCACCAACTTTGACGTGAGCAGCCTGCACTATTCGCTGGACCGGGACACCCTGCAGGTAGCCGGCCCCACCCGCATCATCAGCCGGCTGACCGAACTCAGCGTGGCCAGCCTGGATCTGAGCCAGAGCTTTGCCTTTGACCGGGACTACCAGCTTCAGGTGGAGCTGCCCGAGGGCATCGTCTCCCAGGACGGCGTCAACACCGTCACCCTGACCTTCGACACCTCGGACATGTCCTCCACCACCCTCAACGTCGCCAACATCCGGGTCATCAACACCCCCAGCGATGTGGATGTGGAGGTGCTGACCAACCGGATCAGCAGCGTGGTGCTGTACGGCCCGGCCGAAGAGCTGGCCACCCTGTCGGCGGAGAGCGTCGTCGCCCAGGTGGACTGCCAGAGCATCTCGGTCACGGCCGGCCAGCAGACCGTCCCGGTGTCCATCCAGATCCCCGCCTCCAGCCGCATCTTTGCGGTGGGGGACTACACCGTCGATTGCGAGGTCACCACCAAGTGACCGCCCCCGCGCCCGGCCCCGGTGCCGGCGCCCATGCTCGGAACAAAGGAACCGCCTGCCTATGCTACTGGTCCGCAACATCCGCCTGCCGCTGAGCTGCCCCGACCCTGAGGCCGAAGCCCTGCGCCGGGCCCGCAAGCTGCTGGGTCTGCCGCCTTCCCGCGCTGCGGGGGGCGGCGTGGCCCGCCTTTCGGTGGACGCCCGCCACGGCAAACCCGTGCTGGTGTATACCATCGCCATCACACTCAACGACGAGGGTGAGGAATCGGCTTTGGCCGGGGCCTCGCCCTGTGTCTGTTTCACCCGCCGGCCGGAATTCTCCTTTCCCCGGGGGCAGGCGCCGCTGGCCCACCGCCCGGTGGTGGTGGGGCTGGGCCCGGCCGGGCTTTTCGCCGCGCTGCTGCTGGCCCGCCAGGGCTACCGCCCGCTGGTGCTGGAACGGGGCCCGGCCCTGGCCGAGCGGACGGCGGCCGTCGCCCGCTTTGAGGCCGAGGGCATCCTGGATGAAAACGCCAACATCCAGTTCGGCGAGGGCGGGGCCGGCACCTTCTCGGACGGCAAGCTCACCACCCGCCACGGCGACCCGCTGTGCGCCTATGTCACCGCCGCGCTGCTTCGCCACGGCGCCCCCGCCGACATTGCCTGGCGGCAGAAACCCCATGTGGGCACCGACCTGCTGCGCGGGGTCATTGCCGGCATCCGGGCCGAGATCGAATCGCTGGGCGGCACCGTGCGGTTCCACACCGCCCTCACCGGGCTGACGGTGCGCGGCGGCGCACTGGCCGGGATCCGCACCACCGGGGGCGACATCCCCTGCGAACGGCTGATCCTGGCGGTGGGCCACAGCGCCCGGGATACCTTCGGGATGCTGCAGCGCCAGGGTCTGCCGCTGCAGTGCAAGCCTTTCTCGGTGGGCTTTCGGGCCGAACACCTGCAGACCGAGATCGAAAAAAGCCTTTACCACGGGGCGGCCGGCCACCCGGCGCTGCCCAGGGGGGAATACCAGCTCAGCCAGCATGTGGAGGGCGGGCGCTGCGTCTACACCTTCTGCATGTGTCCGGGCGGCACCGTCTGCGCGGCCGCCAGCGAGGCGGGCGGGGTGGTCACCAACGGCATGAGCCTTCATGCCCGGGCCGGCCGCAACGCCAACGCCGCCGTGGTGGTCAGCGTGGACGGCCGGGATTTCGGCGAGGACCCGGCCCGGGCCATCGCCTTCCAGCGGCAGCTGGAACAGGCCGCCTACCGGGCCGGCGGCGGGGGCTACCGGGCCCCGGCCGAAACGGTGGGCAGCTTTCTTGACGGCCGCGGCCGGCTGGACCTGGGCGCCGTGCAGCCCAGCTACCCCCGCGGGGTCACCCCCTGCGACCTGGGCGGCCTTCTGCCCGACGAACTGGCCGGTGCGCTGCGCCAGGGCCTGGCGGCCTTTGGCCGCAAGCTGGCCGCCTACCGGGCGCCGGACGGGGTGCTCACCGGGCTTGAGACCCGCACCTCCAGCCCGGTGCGGCTGCTGCGGGGCCGGGACCTGCAGTGCGCCGACCTGCCCGGCCTTTACCCCTGCGGCGAGGGCGCCGGCTATGCCGGCGGCATCATGACCGCTGCGGTGGACGGCCTGCGCTGCGCCGCCGCCCTGATGGCCGGCTGCCGGCCGGCCGCCGGCGACTGAGCCGGCCCCACAAAATCCTGAGCGAAGAGGAAGTACCATGCCTTACGAACATCCCTACAAACCAAACCGGCCCCCGCAGACCTCCCACACCTCCGAGGGCGAAGACCGGGACCCGGGCTCTGCCCGGGAGAAGCCCGGCTACACCGACCTGCCTGATCTGGACGAAGCGATCCATCAGGTGGTGGAGACCGGCAGCACCATCGGCGCCCAGGTGCTGGACACCATCGGCGAGGCGCTGCGCTCGGCCGGGGAGGCGCTGGGCGGCGGCAAACTCAGCGACAAGACCGTCCCCTTTGCCAAGTGGAAAGCCCGGATGGACCGCCACCTGAAAAACGAGGAACAGGACGGCTACCTTGCCATGGCCATCTGCGGCTGGACCTTTGCCGCCTGCTTCGGCATAGCGACGCTGGTCATGACCATCCTGGCCGGCGTGGGGCCGCAGGCGCTCTCCCTCACCCGCGATGTCTGGACGGTCTTTCCCATCCTCATGGCCTGTTTCGCGCCCATCACCGCCGGTTTCTGCATCATGGGCTGGCAGGGGAGCCGCCGGTACGGCTTTTACAAGCGCATCCGCAACTATCTGCGCTTTGCCCGGGACTGGGTCTGCGCGGTGCCGGAACTGGCCCGCCAGACCGGCGTGCCGGTGGACCAGGTGCGCAGCGAACTGCAGAAGGTGACGGCCGACGGCGTGGTGCCCGGGGCGCTGCTCAGCCCCGACGGCCAGACCCTCTACCTGGACGACGCCCGCTACACCCCGCCGGCGGCCGAACCGGCCCCGCAGCCCGCCGCCGGGACGCAGGAGGTAAGCGAAGCCGAGCAGTTCCGGCAGGAGGGGGCGGCGTTCCTCGCCTATCTGCGCAGCTGCCGCGGCAAGCTGGACCCCGGCGCCGACGAGCAGCTGGCCCAGATGGAAAAGAACTGCAGCGCGATCCTGGGTTTTGCCCACAACCACCCTGACCAGCTGCCCCGGCTGCGCCGCTTCCGGGAATATTACCTGCCCACCACCCGCAAATTGCTGGATGTGGCCCAGGGGCTCGGCAGCACCGACGCCGCCTCGGCCAATCAGATCCGCGGCGAGATCACCGGCATCCTGCACACCCTCAACCTTGCCTACACCAAATTGTACGATACCCTGCTCCAGGATGTCAGCCTTGATGTGTCCACCGAGATCGACACGCTGGAGACGATGCTCCGCCAGGACGGTCTGACTCATGATTTTGAGCAGGACTTCGGCGGCGCCGAATGACACGACCCCAAGGAGGCACAGTTTTATGAATTATCGGATCTGGCAGCAAAAACCGGCCGACCCCGCCGCCGTACAGGCGCTGCAGGGGGCCGGGTACGGCGCGCTGTTCAGCCGCGTGCTGGCCGCCCGCGGCGTCACCACGCCGCAGGCGGCCGCCCAGCTGCTGGACGCCCGGGCGCCGCTGTCCGACCCGCTGTGCATCCGGGATATGGACAAGGCGGCGGCTCGCATCCGCCGGGCGGTGGAGGAAGAGGAATCCATCGTGATCTTCGGCGACTATGATGTGGACGGCGTCTGTGCCACCGCCATCTTGTACGAGTGTCTTGCCAACCAGGGCGCCCGGGTGCGCTGCAAGCTCCCCAGCCGGGAGGGCGGCGGCTACGGGCTGAACACCGACATCATCCGCAGCCTGGCCGGCAAGGGGTATCAGCTCATCATCACGGTGGACAACGGCATCACCGCGGTGGAGGAAGCCGCCTGCGCCCGGGAACTGGGGGTGGACCTGGTGATCACCGACCACCACCTGCCCGGCCCCCGGCTGCCCGACGCGGTGGCGGTGGTGGACCCCAACCGGGCCGACGACGAAAGCCCCTGCAAAACGCTGTGCGGCGCCGGGGTGGCCTTCATGCTCTGCGCCGCGCTGGAAGGGTGCGACCCCGGGGAGCTGCTGGAAGTGTTCGGCGAACTGGCAGCCATGGGGACCATCGCGGACATGATGCCGCTGTGCGGCGAAAACCGCACCATCGTGCAGGAAGGGCTGGCCATGCTGCAGGACACCATGCGCCCCGGCCTGCAGGCATTGCTGGAAAACGCCGGCTATGCCGGGCGGCCCATCACGGCGGATACCGTCAGCTTCGGGCTGGCGCCGCGGATCAACGCGGCCGGCCGGATGGACACCGCAGCCGTCGCCCTCAAGCTGCTGCTGTGCGAAAACGAGGAACAGGCCGCCGGCATTGCCGCCCGCCTGGGCGAGATCAACGCCGAACGCCAGAAGACCGAACAGCAGATCGCCGCCGCGGCGCTCCAGTCGCTGCGCGCCGACCCCGAACGCGCCCACGACCGGGTGCTGGTGGTGTCGGGGGAGGGCTGGCACCCCGGCGTCATCGGCATTGTGGCCAGCCGGCTGATGGAGCGCTTCGCCCGGCCGGTCATCGTCATCTCCACCGAAAACGGCGAGGGCCGGGGCTCGGGCCGTGCGCCGGAAGGTTTCAACCTTCACGCGGCGCTCACGGCCTGTGCCGGGCAGCTGCTGCGCTGCGGCGGCCATGCGGCGGCCGCCGGCCTGACCATTGAGGAAGACCGGATCCCCGCCTTCCGCGCTGCGATCAACGCCTGGGCCGCCCGGGAATATCCGGTGCCCCAGCCCGGCTGCTACAGGCCGGACGCCACCGTCACGCTGGACGAACTCAGCCTGGCGGCGGTGGGGCAGCTGGAACGGCTGGCGCCCTTCGGGGCCGGCAACCCCACGCCGCTGCTCCGCATCGAGGACGCCGAGGTGGACGGGCTGTGGCCGATGGGCAGCGAACGCCGCCACACCCGCCTGCGTCTGCGCCAGGGCGGCGCCGAACTCTTCCTCAGCCTGTTCGGCACCCCGCCCGAGTCGGTGGCCTACCCGGTGGGCAGCCGGGTGGACGCCCTGGTGGAGGTGAGCATCTTCAACGGCCGCAGCGGGCCGATGGTGTCGGCCCATGTCCGGGCGCTGCGCCCGGCGGGGCTTGGCGACCTTCCGGCCCGGCAGGCCGCCGCCTTCGAGGCGCTGCGCTGCGGCGGGGCGCTGCCGCCGGACCAGGCCGCCGCGTTCCTGCCGGACCGCAGCGACACCGCCCGGGTGTACCGGATGGTGCGCGCCGGCGGGCTGCCGGCCGACGACCTGCAGCCGCTGTTTGCGGCGGTGGGGGCGGCCAATACTGGAAAGACACTGGCCAGCCTGACCGCCCTGGCCCAGCTGGGATTGGTGGAAAATCAGGACGGACGCTGGGTGCCGGCCCAGGTCACCGCCAAACGCAACCTGGACGACGCGCCGGTGCTGAAAAAACTGCACGCCATGGCGGCGCAGGGTTGAATCGGAAACACAAAGGGGAGGATGCGGAATGGAAAACCGGGAGACGATGCCCATTACCTATGAGCAGCTCAAACAGGACATGATCGACAGCGGCCGCCCGTATGACTTCAATCTGGTGGACCGCGCCTACGCACTGGCCGAGGCCGCCCACAACGGCCAGCGGCGCCGCAGCGGCGAACCCTACATCTGTCATCCGCTGAACGTGGCCCGCATCCTTGTGGAGCTGGGGATGGACAGCGAGAGCATCGCCGCGGCGCTGATGCACGACGTGGCCGAGGACACCGCCGTCACCATCGACGAGATCCGCCAGAAGTTCGGCGCCCAGGTGGCGCTGCTGGTGGACGGGGTCACCAAACTGACCCAGATCAAGTTTTCCAATGTGGAGGACCGCCAGGCCGAAAACCTGCGCAAGATGCTGCTGGCCATGAGCCAGGACGTGCGGGTCATGATCATCAAGCTCTGCGACCGGCTGCACAACATGCGCACCGGCGACGCCTGGCCCGAACAGAAGCGCCGGGACAAGGCCCTGGAAACGATGGAGGTCTACGCCCCCATCGCCCACCGGCTGGGCATCTCCAACATCAAGGAGGAGCTGGAGGACCGCAGCCTGCGCTACCTGGACCCGGTGGGGTACGAACACATCCGCCAGCTGCTGGACAAGCGGGGGGCCGAGTTCCTCGACAGCGTCTGCGACACCATCGGCCGCCACCTGCGGGAAAACGGCATCGGCAACGCCACCATCCGCCACCGGGTCAAGAGCATCTACGGCATCTACCGCAAGATGTACATGCAGGGCAAGACCTTCGAGGAGATCTACGATGTCTACGCCGTGCGCATCATCGTGGATACGGTGGCCGAATGCTACACCGCGCTGGGCTTTATCCATGATATGTACCACCCGCTGCCCAACCGCTTCAAGGACTATATCTCCACCCCCAAGCCCAACGGCTACCAGAGCCTGCACACCACCGTGATCGGCCGGGAGGCCATCCCCTTCGAGGTGCAGATCCGCACCTGGGACATGGACCGCATGGCCGAATACGGCATCGCGGCCCACTGGAAGTATAAGGCCGGCATCTCGGGCAGCGACGAGCGGCTGGAAGAGCGGCTGGCCTGGGTGCGCCAGCTGCTGGAAAGCCAGCGCACCAGCGCCGACGCCACCGACCTGCTCAGCGACATCAAATCCGACCTTCTGCCCGAGGAAGTCTTCGCCTTCACCCCCCGCGGGGATGTCATCAACCTGCCGGCCGGGGCCACCGTCATCGACTTCGCCTATGCGATCCACTCGGCCGTCGGCAACCGGATGATCGGCGCCAAGGTCAACAACCGCATCGTCCCCATCGAACACAAGGTCTCCACCGGCGAGATCATCGAGATCATCACCGGGCCGGAAAACCGTGGCCCCTCCCGGGACTGGCTCAACATCGTCAAGACCAGCGAGGCCAAGAACAAGATCCGCAACTGGTTCAAGAAGGAGCGCCGGGAAGAGAACATTGCCGAGGGCAAGGACGCGCTGGAACGCGAGATGCGCCGCAATATGATGACCATTCCCCCCGAGAAGTCCGAGGACTTCCTCTCGGCGCTGGCCCGGCGCAACCACTGCAACACGGTGGAGGAGATGTACGCCGCCATTGGCTACGGCGGGCTGCAGATGGCCCGCATCCTGCCCAAACTCAAGGATGAGTACAACCGCCTCAAGGCCACCGAGGCCGAGCCCAAACCTATTACGGTGGACATCAAGAAGCCGCATTCCAGCGGCGGCGTCGTGGTGGAGGGCATCGACAACTGCCCGATCAAGTTCGCCAAGTGCTGTTCGCCGCTGCCCGGCGATGAGATCATCGGCTTTGTCACCCGGGGCTTCGGCGTTTCCATCCACAAAAAGGACTGCGCCAACGTGCGGGAAAGCCTGCGCCACCCCGAAAACCGGGAGCGCTGGGTCCGCGCCCGCTGGGCCGAGGATGTGCGGGAGGACTACAAGGCCACGCTGGAACTGTTCTGCATGGACCGGGCCAACCTGGTCTCGGACGTGGCGCTGGCGCTGGGGGATATGCGGGTGCCGATCTATTCGCTGGACGCCCGCTCCGCCGAGCAGGGCCGCGCCCGCATGACCGTCACCATCGGCATCAACAACACCGAACATCTGAACAACGTGGTGGCCCGTCTGCGCAAGGTCAAGGATGTCATGGGCGTCACCCGCAACTGATCGCAAACAGAAAGGCTTGCCATGTTTTCTGCGTTTCTCTGCACCAGGCCCCGGCGCCCGCGGCTGCTGGCCGCGTTGCTGGGGGGCTGCGCCGGCGCCACGGTGTTCCTGTGGCTGTACGGCGCCGCGGTGCTGAACCCCGGCTGGGACGCCTGGATCCTGAACGGGTACGATGAATGGGACGTGCAGCAGCACTATGCGGGCTGGCTGCTCTTCCGCAACAGCCACTGGTCCTTCCCGCTGGGCCTGGCCGATACCCTCGCCGTGCCGGACGGCACCGTGATCTCCTACACCGACAGTCTGCCCTGGGTCAGCATCTTCTTCAAGCTGCTGCGGGGCGTTCTGCCCGCCACCTTCCAGTGGTTCGGGCTGTACACGCTGCTGTGCTTCTGCCTGCAGGGGGCGGCCGGGGCGCTGCTGTGCAGCCGCGGGGTGCGCACCCGGGCCGGGGCGGTCTGCCTGCCGCTGCTCACCGGGGCGCTGTTCGCCTGCCTGCCCACCCTTTGGGAGCGCGCCTTCCGCCATGTGGCGCTGGCCTCCCAGTGGCTGTTCCTGCTGGCCCTGTACGCTTTGCTGGAAGAGCGGTCCGCGCTGCGCCGGCTTGGCCGTCCCGGCGCCTGGCGTTGGGCCTTCCCGGTCCTGGCCTTCGGGGCGGTGGGGATCCACCCCTATTTCCTGCCGCCGGTCATGGTCTGCGCATTGCTGGCCGCCCTGGACCGGGGCCGGCTGACCCGCGCCTGGCGGGGCGGGGCGCTGGATTTCGCCCTCTCGCTGGCCGCCGCCCTGGCGGGCGGGGTGCTCTGCGGCGCCATCGGCGGGGACAGCGGACTGTCCCGCCACGGCTACGGCGAGATCTCGATGAACCTCAACGCGCTGTGGAACCCCAGTTCCCGCGGCGGCTATACCTGGAGCCGGCTGCTGCCGGCCCTGCCCCAGCAAAGCGGCCAGTATGACGGCTTCAACTACCTGGGCCTGGGGGTGCTGGTGCTGCTGGCCGCGGCGCTGGCCCTGGCCGCCGCGGCCCTTGTCCGCCGCCCGGCGGCGGTGCGGGGGTGGTGGGGGCGCAACTGGCCCACGGCGGCGGCCTGCGCCTTCCTGGCGGCCTTTGCGGTCAGCAACACCGTCACCCTGAATGAATTCTCCTTCACCATCCCGCTGCCGGGCTGGCTGCTGGAATTGTGCGGCATCTTCCGTTCCAGCGGGCGGATGTTCTACCTGGTGGCGGCCTGTATGCTGGTCTGGGCCGTCTACACGCTGCGCGGCGCCCTGGCCGGCCCCCGGGGCGAGGCAGCCGCCTGCCTTCTGCTGGCCGCCGTGCTGGCCGTACAGCTGTGGGACCTGTCGGCGGCAGCCGCCCAGAAGCGGGCGATGCTCCGGTCGGACACTGCCATCAACGCCACCGTGGTCAACGACCCCCAGACCGCCGCCCTGGGGGTGGGGCATACCCGGCTGCTGGCCGCCGGCGACGTGCGGGAGGACCGGCTGCGCCTGCTGGCCATCCTGGCCGGCAAACAGGGGCTGGCCACCAACCTGGACATTGCGGTTTCGGGCTCCCGCACCGGGGCGGCCGAAAGCCGGGCCGACACCGCCGCCCTGCTGCAAAGCGGCCGGTATGACCCCGGCACCGTCTATGTCACCACCGACGGCGGCGTGTGGGAAAGCTGGCAGCAGATCTTTGCCGGCGACCCGGCCCTGACCTTCTTTGTGGCGGATTCCTGCTACTTCATGGTCCCGCTGACCGGCTGAATTCATTTTCCATCAAGGAGGACCCTTTTCATGCGTGCTGTGATCCAGCGTGTGACCGAGGCTTCGGTCACCGTCAACGGCGGCGAGCCCCGGGCCATCGGCCCCGGCCTTGTGATCCTCCTCGGCGTCAAGGACGGCGAGGACACCGCCATCATCCCCAAGCTGGCCGCCAAATGCGCGAACCTGCGCATCTTTGAGGACGACGCCGGCAAACTCAACCGCAGCGCCGCGGAACTTGGCTACTCGGCGCTGGTGGTCTCCAACTTCACCCTGTACGGTGACACCGCCCGCGGCAACCGGCCCAGTTTTATCCGGGCGGCCCGGGGCGAGGCGGCCGACAGCGCCTACCGGGCTTTCCTGGCCGAGCTGTCCGGCCAGGGGCTGCGGGCGGTGCGCCACGGCGAATTCGGCGCCGACATGCAGGTGCGCCTTGTGAACGACGGACCGGTGACCATCGTCATCGACACCGACGAGTGGACCAAAAAATGACCAACCCCCCAGATTCAGGAGGATTCCCCATGGAACTGCAACTCATCCACGGCCCCTGGCCGCTGTACACCAACAGCTTTCTGCTGTTCACCCCGTCGGGCAGCGCCCTTGTCATCGACCCCAACGCCGACCCCGGGGTCTACGAGAAGGCGCTGGCCGACCGCGGCGCCCGCCTGACCCACATCCTGCTCACCCACGGCCACTACGACCATGTGGGGGCGGTGGCGGCGCTGCGGGCCGCCACCGGCGCCAAGGTCCACATGGACCCGGCCGATGCGTCGGGCAGCGAACTGCTGCCCCTGACCCCCGACCTGGTGGACGAACCCTGGCCCGACGCCCCGGAACTCACCCTCGACGGGGTGACCTTCCGGATCTGGCGTACGCCGGGGCACACGCCAGGGGGCGTCTGCCTGCACACCGGCAACCTGCTTTTCTGCGGCGATACGCTGTTTGCCGGCTCCTGCGGGCGGGTGGACCTGCCCGGCGGCGACGCCGCCGCCATGCGCCGCAGCCTGGCCTTGCTGGCCGGCCTGCCGCTGCCCGACGCCACCCAGGTGCTGCCCGGCCACGGGGAGCTTTCCACCCTCGGGCAGGAGCGTGACACCAACCCCTACCTGCAGGGGCAGTGGTTCTGACGGATCTTCACCCCGGGCGCGGGGCTGTGCGCCCGGCCCACCAACAGGAGGTAGCTATGCAGATCGTTCTGCGCGGGGACGCCGCCGGCTATGAGGCCGAGCATGTGGCCCGCCTGTTTTTCCCCGGCGCCGAGCTGGCCGGGGCCGATTGCCGCCTGGACGACCCGGACGCGGACGTGGTGGCCGCCGTGGACCATACGCTGGCCCGGCTGGTCTACCTGCGCCGGGGCGGCCGGCTGTGGTGGCGGATGGAAACCGTTTCCCGCCATGACACCCGCCGCCGGCGGGAGTATGGGCTCTGCCGCCTTTTGTACGAGCTGCTCAAGGCCTGTACCGGCATCCGGCCGCCCTGGGGCATGATGACCGGTGTGCGGCCGGTGCGCATCATCCACGATATGCGGGCCGAGGGCGCCTGCGAGGCGGACATTGCCGAGCGGTTCCTCGACACCTATGACTGCACCCCCCGCCGGTTCGAGATGGCCCGGGCCATCGCCGACCTGCAGCGCCCGGTGCTGGAATCCTGTGCGCCGCAGGACTGCAGCGTCTACGCGGGCATCCCGTTCTGCCCTTCCCGCTGCAGCTACTGCAGCTTTGTCTCCCGCACGGTGGGGGACCGGTCCACCCAGGCGCTGGTGGACCCCTATGTGGACTGCCTGTGCCGGGAGCTGGAAGCCACCCGCACCCAGGTGGAGCGCTGCGGGCTGCGGGTGCGCACGCTGTACATCGGCGGCGGCACCCCCACCAGCCTGTCGGCGCCCCAGCTGCGCCGGCTGATGGAAAAGATGGCCGACTGCTTCCCGCTGGACGCTCTGCAGGAATATACCGTGGAAGCCGGGCGCCCCGACTGCACCGATGAGGAAAAGCTGCGCATCATCAAGGAATACGGCGCCACCCGCATCTCCATCAACCCCCAGACCTTCTCGGACGAGGTGCTGCGGGGCATCGGCCGCCGCCACACCGCGCAGGACATCCTCGACTGCTATCATACCGCCCGGGCGGTGGGGCATACCAATATCAACATGGACCTGATCGCCGGCCTGCCCGGGGACACGGTGGAAGGGTTCCGCCGCAGCCTGGAAACGGCGATCTCGCTGGAGCCGGAGAACATCACGGTCCACACCCTCACCCTCAAGCGGGCGTCCAACCTGGTGGTGGAACACCGGGCGGCCGCCTACGACGATGTGGCCGCCATGCTCGAACAGTGTACGCTGCTGGAACAGGCCGGCTACCGGCCCTACTACCTCTACCGGCAGAAGGGCACGCTGCAGAACCTGGAAAACATCGGCTGGAGCAAACCCGGCCGCGAATGCCTGTACAACATCTATATCATGGAAGAGGTCCACAGCATCCTGTCGGCCGGGGCCGGCGGCTCCACCAAGCTGGTGACCCCCGGCGTCCGCCACGGCAGGATCGAGCGGATCTTCAACTACAAATACCCCACCGAGTACATCGACCGTTTCGATATGGTCCTGGCCCGCAAGGAAGGAGTGAAACACTTTTATGACACATGCCGCAAAAACGCCGCCGAAACGGCTGGTCGGGTGTGAACTGATCGACCTGGCCGCCCGCAGCCCCGCCGCGTTTGTGGATGTCTGCGAAAAGCGCTACCATGACCGGCTGGACCGGGTGGTGGAAACCGCGCTGGAGCGCAAGGTACAGATCATCATGCTCACCGGCCCGTCGGCCGCCGGCAAGACCACCACGGCCCACAAACTGGCCGAGCGGATCGCGGCGCGGGGGATGCGCAGCGCGGTCATGAGTCTGGACGACTTCTTTGTGGGGGAGGGGCGCTACCCCAAACAGCCTGACGGCAGCGATGACTATGAGTGCGTCGAAGCCCTGGATCTGCCGGTGCTGCGCAGCTGCCTGGCTAGCCTGGCCCGGACCGGGCGGTGCGAAGCGCCGATCTTCAGCTTCCTGAGCCAGCGCCCCACCGGCGAGACCCGCACCGTCGATGCCCGGGGCGGCATTGCGGTGGTGGAAGGGCTGCACGCCTTCAACCCGGCGCTGCAGGTGGACGCGCTGCCCGCCGGCACCGCCCTGCACCTGTACGCCGGCCTGCGGGAAGAATATGCCGCCCCGGACGGCGCCCGGGTGCTGGCCACCCGGGACATCCGGCTGGCCCGCCGGCTGACACGGGACTTTTTGTTCCGCGGCCATGACGCGGACTTCACCCTCGGCCTGTGGCCCCACGTCTGCGCGTCGGAGGATAAGTACATCAAGGCGTTCAAAAACCGTGCGGACCTGGTCATCGACACCTCCTTCAGCTACGAGGTCTGCCTGTGGGAACACTACACCCAGCAGATGCACGCCGAAGCCCACGCCCGCCGCCTGCGGGACCTCTGCGCCCGGTTCGCCGCCTTCCCGCCGCTGGGGGGCACCGTCGTGCCCGCCGACAGTATGCTGCGGGAGTTCATCGGCCAAAAAACAGGGGACACCGACAAAAAATAGGACCTCTTCCGCGAAAAGTTAAAGAAAAGGTCACAATTATCTTTGTTTTTTGATTGAAAACCGCGCAGCAATCGGCTATAATGCAAATAGCACCATCCCAAACCGAAACTCTGAATGCGAGGTGTTTATCATGACGTTTGAACTGGACATCGACAAGATCAAGGAGCAGGGTCTCCAACTGGTGGATCTGGCCAAGAAGACCGCGCTGGATCTGGCCGACAAGGGCAAAAACCAGCTGGATCTGGTCAATGAAAAGACCCAGCTTTCCAAGGCGCAGCGGCAGCTGGGCGCGCTGGTGTACAGCCTGCATAAATCCGGGGAGGAAAACCAGCCCCTTGTGGATAAGTACATCGAGAACATCGCCGAGATCGAGGCGAATATCGCCGCCATCAAGGAGCGTATGACCGCGGAGGAGACCGCCGAGGCGGAAGCCACCGCCGAGACCACCGCCGATGTGACCGATGCCGCGGAGGCTTCCGCCGAGGAGGAAATGCCGGAGGAGGACGAGTTCGAGGACAACCGCCCCACCAAGGTCTGCCCGGTGTGCAATGCCAAGGTGGATGTGGACGCGCTGTTCTGCAACCACTGCGGCGCGCAGCTGTAAGTGCGCGGCAGGGCGCAGAAGGCCGAAAGCCGGGAGGCTGCGGGTCCTGTGCCCCACGGGCTTGACAAATGAAAAATCCTGTGTAAAATGTTGCGTGCGGTCTTTTTGCGCCGCCGGCGGGGAGCCTATGATCCATTATCCTGAAAAACAACGCTATACAGCCGAGGATCTGGCGGCCATCATCGCCATTCTGCGCGACCCGGAAACCGGCTGCCCATGGGACAGGGTGCAGACCCACCAGTCCATCCGGATGAATTTTCTGGAGGAAGCCTACGAGGCGGTGGATGCCCTGGATCTTGACGACCCGGACCTGATGCGGGAAGAGCTGGGCGATGTGCTCATGCAGGTGGTTTTCCACGCCCGCATCGAGCAGGAAGCCGGCCGGTTTGACTGGTCGGCGGTCTGCGATGCCGTATGCCGCAAGCTGATCTGGCGTCACCCGCATATTTTTGGCGCTGCGCCCGGCGCAGAAGGCATAAATGACTGGGATGCGCTCAAGAATATGGAAAAGGGGCGCACCACCCTGCAGGCGGATCTGGAAGCGGTGCCCCGCGCCATGCCGGCCCTGATGCGGGCAGCCAAGCTGCAGAAGCGGGCCGAAAAGCACGGCGAACCGCAGCCGCCCGTCCGGCCGGAGGATCTGGCCGATGCGGCGGCCCGGCTGCAGAGCGCCGCCCCCGGCAGCCCTGCCGCGGAAGCGGCCCTGGGCCGGCTGCTGTTTTTGGCAGCCGCGCTGGGGCGCAGCGCCGGGCTGGACCCCGAACAGGCATTGGAACGCGCCAACGATGCGTTCATCCGCGATGCCGCCCACATCCCAACTGCCTAAAGGCGGACACGCATAAGACGCACGACCCCGCTTTTGGCTTATAAATCACTTGGAGGTACAAACTATGACCAAAGTTGAACTGATCGCCGCTGTGGCCGCCAATGCCGGCCTGACCAAGAAAGATGCCGAGAAGGCTGTCACCGCCACCATCGATGTCATCACCGAAACTCTGCAGAAGGGCGAGAAGGTCTCTCTGGTGGGCTTCGGCACCTTCGAAGTCCGCGAGCGCAAAGAGCGCCAGGGCCGCAACCCCCAGACCCGCGAGCCCATGACCATTCCGGCTTCCAAGCTGCCTGCGTTCAGCGCCGGCAAGGCTCTGAAGGACGCCGTGAAGTAAGAGCTGCGCCTCTTTGCCCGCCGCATTCCGGCGGGCTCAGATTGTCTAAAATTGTCGCTGTCGGCGGACATGTGCCGACGACAGCGACACCGCCAGGGAAATTTTGCGGCAAATTGTGTGCGAGGAGTTTTGCTCCGAGTGCGCGATTTGGCGTAAAATTTTGTCGAAGGGGATACACAAGGGGAAACAGACGCGTCAGGCAATTGCCGTGCGCGGCTGTTGCCTCTTGTGCAGCGTGTCGAGTCCCTCGACACGCTGTGCCCGCCGCATTCCGGCGGGCTTTTCTTGTCCCGCCCCCAATGAAAGGAATCCTATGCGCCTGGATAAATACCTGAAAGTCAGCCGCCTGATCAAGCGCCGGACCCTCGCCAACGAAGTGGCGGACGCCGGCCGGGTGCTGGTGGGCGGCAAGCCGGCCAAGGCCAGCTACGCCGTCAAACCCGGCGACATCATCGAAATCACCTTCGGCAACCGCCCGGTCAAGGTCCGGGTCCTCTCGGTCACCGAGCCGAAAGGCAAGGACGTAGCCCGGGAACTGTACGAAGTCATCGAAAGCTGACGGCCGAAACCCGGCCGCCCCATACATAAAGCCCGCTGTCCCCGCATAAGTATGTAACAGTACACAAGGGGGACAGGGGGCTTTTTTATGTTGGAACCGCATGCCCAGGAAACGCCGGCCGCACCGCCCGGCCGGGACCCGGCCCCATGCCGGGAACATGTGCTGCTGCTGGAAAACCGCAGCCGGCTGACCGTCAGCGGGGTGACGCGGGTGGTCAGCTGTGACGAGGGCGGCGCCACATTGAAGACCAGCCAGGGGGACCTTACCATCGGCGGGCAGGGCATCCAGGTCAGCGAACTGTCGGTGCGCACCGGCCAGGTGAACATTGCCGGCAAGATCGAATTCCTGCAGTATGCCGAAAACCGCCAGACCGCGGGCGGGCTGCTGGCCCGCCTGCTGCGGGGATGAACGCCGCACCCGCCCTGGCGGCGGCGCTGCGGGATGTGGTTGCCTGCCTGGGCATCGGGCTGCTGCTGGCGGCTGCCCGGGACGCTTTGGGCCTGCTGCTGGGCAACGGCCGGGTGCGGTGCTTTGCCTGGGACCTGGCCGCCTTTGCGGGGGCGGCGGTGCTGCTGTGCGGCTTCGTGGCGGGGGCGTCGTCCAGCGGGGTGATGCGGTGGTATATGGCGGCCGGGCTGGGGGCCGGGGCGCTGGGCTGGCAGTGGGCGGTATCCGGCCTGCTGCACCGGCTGGCTGGCGGGGTGCGGCGGGCGGCCGTCTGGCCGCTGCGGCGGCTGCGCCGGGCCCTGGCGGTGCGGCTGCCGGCCCCGGGCGGCAAAAAAACGGGAAAGAAAAGCAAAAATGTAACAAAGCAGAAAAAATTGTTGCAAACAGACAGGGAAATATTGTATAATTGATTCTGTTTAGAAAACATTGTCCAACGCGGGAAGGGAGGCGACGCGGGCGATGAACCACAAAACCGGCCTGGCCCGGCGGATCATTCCGATTTTGGTGCTGGTGCTGTGCTTTTCGCTGTTCTACAGCCTGCTGCGCAGCCAGATGACCATTCGGACCAAAGAACAGGAACTGGCCAGCGTCACGGCCGAACTTTCCGATCAGCTGGCCCGCAATGAGGACCTGCAGCGCACCCTTGATGACGGGGAGGACGCCATCATAGAGCGTTTCGCCCGGGAGGAAGGTTACTCCAAGCCCAATGAGCGGATTTGGGTGGACATCAGCGGCAAATAAGTTTTCGGTACAGCAAAGGGGCTTTGCGGCGTCCGGCAGGCGCGGCAGGGCGGCCCTTTTCTGAAATAAACAGGCGGGCAGCGCCCCGCCGGAAAAAGGGGTATCAGAGTTTGACACTACAGGTTGGGGATATTGTTGAGGGCAAGGTGACCGGCATCAAGCCGTTCGGCGCGTTCGTCTCCTTGCCGGAAGGCAAAAACGGTCTTGTGCATATTTCGGAGGTCTCCTACGAATATGTGCAGGACCTGGCTGCCGTGCTCAGCGAAGGGCAGGATGTCAAGGTCAAGGTGCTTTCCATTGCACCGGACGGCAAGATCGCCCTGTCCATCAAGCGCACGCAGCCGGCACCGCCCCGCGGTGCCAACGCCAAGGCCGGGGGCGCCCGGCCTGGCGGCCACAGCGGTCAGCCGCCGCGCCAGGGCGGGCGTGCCCCCAAGCGGGAAGCCCCGCCCCGCGTGTGGCAGCCGAAACCTGCACAGCCGCAGGGGAACCTGAGCTTTGAGGATATGATGGCCCGCTACAAGAGCCAGAGCGAGGAAAAGATCGCCGACCTCAAGCGCGTCACCGAAAACCGCCGCGGCGGGTATTCGCGCCGCCGCGGCTGATCCCGCCCGACCCGGGCGGAGCCTGACAGACGCCGGCAAAAGGGCGCTGCCCTTTGCGGCTTCTGTTTTCATGCCCGTTTGACAGGCGCACAACACGGCAGATGCACAAGCGGCAGATGCACACTGGGGGTACGGCGGCCCGGTCCGCCCGGCCCCCTGTGCGCATTGGCCGCTTTGCTTTTGTTCCCCGCCGCGCCGCCGGCCGGCAGCCCCTCGCGCCTGTTTTCCCGCTGCCCAGCAGCCCATCTGGAAAGGAAATCCCATGTCCAACACCTACACCCTGGTCGCACCCTGCTTTTTCGGCACCGAGGCCACCCTGGCCTTTGAGGTCCGCCGCCTGGGCGCCGAGAACGTCCAGGTTACCGACGGCCGGGTCCAGTTCACCGGCCCGGCTTCGATGATCGCCGCCGCCAACCTCAACCTGCGCACCGCCGAGCGGGTGCTCCTGCTGCTCAAAACCTGGCAGGCCACCACCTTTGACGAACTCTTCGACGGGGTCTATTCCATCCCCTGGGAGGAGCTGCTCCCCGCTGACGCGGCCTTCCCGGTCAAGGGGTCGAGTCTGTCCAGTCAGCTGTCCAGCGTGCCCGCCTGCCAGAGCATCGTCAAAAAGGCGGTGGTCAAGCGGATGATGGCCGGCCACAAGGTCTCCGCCCTGCCGGAGTCCGGCCCGGTGTACAAGCTGCGGTTCGCGCTGCGCAAAAACACCGTGGAAATGATGCTGGACACCTCCGGCGATGGGCTGCACAAGCGGGGCTACCGCCGCCACGCCACCCTGGCCCCCATCAAGGAAACGCTGGCTGCCGCCATCGCGGACCTGGGCCGGGTGCGGCGGGACACCCTGGTGCAAGACCCCTTCTGCGGGTCGGGCACCCTTGTGATCGAAGCCGCCCAGAAGGCGCTGAACATCGCCCCCGGCCTGCACCGCCACTTTGCGGCCGAAAACTTCCCCTTTGTGCCGGCCGAGGCATGGCGGCTGGAACGGCAGAAGGCCATCGAATCGGCCCGCCCCGACGCGGCCTTCACCGGATTCGGGTTTGACATCGACCCCGCGGCGGTGGAACTGGCCCGGGCCAACGCGAAACTGGCCGGGGTGGGGGAGCGCTGCCGGTTCGAAGTGCAGGACGTGCGGGACTACCGCCCCGACCCGGACGCCACCGTGCTGACCAACCCGCCCTACGGCGAGCGCCTGGGCGACGCCGCCGAGGCCGCAACCCTCGCCGCGGCGCTGGGCAAGGTGTGGCGGTTTTCACCGGGGGCGGGGCTGTACGCCATCACCGCCGATGCGGATTTTGAGGCGCATTTCGGCCAGAAAGCCGCCCGCCGCCGCAAGATCTATAACGGCATGATCCCCTGTCAACTGTATATGTATTACCAGCGCACCGCGCAAAAGCCCAACAAAAAACAGGAGGGTTGAGAATGGAAGATTTGAAACTGGCGGTCCTGATCGACGCCGACAACATCTCCCCCAAATATGTCAAGGTCATTCTGGATGAAGCCGCCTCCTTCGGGGTGTCCGCCGTCAAGCGGATCTATGGCGACTGGAGCGATCAGCGGCTGAAAAGCTGGAAGGACGCCCTGCTGAACAACTCCATCATCCCGATGCAGCAGTACAGCTACACCACCGGCAAAAACGCCACCGACTCGGCCATGATCATCGACGCCATGGACCTTTTGTATTCCGGCAACCTGGATGGGTTCTGCATCGTCTCTTCGGACAGCGACTTCACCCGCCTGGCCGCCCGCCTGCGGGAAGCCGGCAAGCTGGTCATCGGCATGGGGGAGAGCAAGACCCTCGGCCCCTTTGTCAAAGCCTGCGACCAGTTCAAGTACCTGGATCTGATCCTTGGCCATCAGGCCGAGGAAACGGGCGCCCCCACCGCCACCGACACCGCCGAGGCCGCCGCCATGGCCCAGGCCGGGGACGATACCGCCATCAACCGGGATTCGGTGGGCAAACTGGTCCGCGGCATGATCGACGAGATGGACGACGGCACCGGCTGGGTGCGCACCTCCCGGGTGGGCGACCAGCTCATCAAGCGCTACCCGGACTTTGACGTGCGAAACTTCGGCTCCAAGAGTCTGAACAAGTTCCTGGCCTCCTTCCCCGAGATGGAGGTGGAGGAGCGGATTCTGGCCAACGGCAACCCGATCCAGTTTGTGCGCGTTCGGCCCGCGCCGGCGCCCAAACCGCCCAAGCCGCCCAAAAAGAGCGTGACCCACAAGGCCGGGGCCCACCCCGGTCCCAAAAAGCGCACCGCCCGCAAAAAGTGATCCCCGCCCCGCCCGGACGCCCGGGGGGCGCTGAACCGAAGCACAAGAAAGGAGGAAGGGTCCCCATGTCTCTGCGCCGATGCACCGAGTCCGACCGCGCCGCGATCCTTTCCTACATCGCGGCCGAACCCGAAATCAACCTGTTTATCTACGGCGACATTGAATCGGTTGGCGTGGACCGGGACCCGGTCCATGTCTTTGTACCTGCGGGCGAGGCGGCCGGGCAGTGGTCCGGCCTGCTGCTGCAGTACTATGAAAACTACCTCTACTACAGTTGCGACCCCGGTGCCGACCTTGCGCCTTTTGTGGAATTTTTGCAGGGCCGCCGGGTGGAAAACCTCAACGCCAAGGGCGAACTGGCTCACCGGCTGGCGCCATATTTTCCGACGCTGCGGCCCACGGACGCCCACATGAGCCGCTGCAACGCCGAGACCTGCGCCCCGGCCGGCCCGCTGCCCGCTGGCCTGAGCGTCCGCCGCTTCGGCAAGGCGGAGGTGGACGAGGTGTTGGAGCTGCTGCGGGGCGTTGAGGAATTCTCCGACACCTACCGGGGGGACCCGAGGGAACGGGAGCGTATGGCCCGGTACCTGGATATGGGCGGTATGATCTACGGCGGCTGTCTAGATGGCCGGCTGGTGGCCACCGCCCAGACTACTGCCGCCAGCAGCCGGAGCGCCATGGTCATTTCGGTGGCTACCCGCCCGGACGCCCGGGGGCGCGGTTATGCCAGCGCCGTGGTGTCCGCCCTCTGCCGGGACAACTTCGCCGCGGGCCGGCAGTTCCTCTGCCTGTTTTACGATAACCCCGCGGCCGGCCGCATCTACCACCGCATCGGCTTCCGGGATGTGGGCGTCTATACCATAATGAGCGCGGCCCGCTGAGCGGTGCGCCCTGCCCCTGGAGCCGAGGACCCAATACAAAACCGCCGGCCGGAAGGGAGGGCCCTTTCCGGCCGGCGGTCATTTTGCAGCCGGCAATGCCCGGTTACGTCACGTCTTGCCCGATCTTGTATACCCGGTAGGTTTCGTTCTGGTACCACAGCTCGTACCGGTCGGCGTACCAGCTCTCGTCGCCGCTGTACTGGGTCAGGGCGGTGGTGTCAAACACCACATAATCCACCCCCCAGGCGTCCAGCGTCACTTCATCCGGCCGGGCGTACAGACTGACCATCGCGGCATACTGGTCGGAATAGTCCATGCCGTGGTAGTACAAAAAGGTGGCCGACCCGCACAGGATCTGCCGCCCTGCCAGACAGAGGGTGGGGGCCAGGTGGCTGTCCGGCGCCAGGAACAGCGCGTCCGCCGCGGCATTGTCATCCACATACGCGGCCAGGGCGATGTCGTCGGCGCTCCACTGCTGGTAGTCGCTGAGCAGTTCGCGCCCCACCGTCAGCACGCTGCCGAACATCCCCACAAAGCACACCGCCGCCAGCCCCAGCGCCTGCCAGGCCGCGGCGCGCAGCCGGGCAAACAGGTCCCACAGCAGCCCGCCTGCCAAAAAGCAGCCCAGCAGGTGCCAGATGTACAGCAGCTTGTTGTTGTCGTACAGATTGGTCTGGAACACCACGCACTCGGCCAGGGCCAGGATCAGCAGCCCGCCGCCGTAGAACCACCGCTGCCGGGGTCTTGCGTGGAGGAAGGCCGGGATCAGCAGCAGATACACCAGCCCGATGTTTTTCAGGTAGAACCAGAAGTAGTTGTCCTTCAGGCCGCCCTCGTTGTTCACCCAGTTGAAGTGCAGCCGCAGCATGTTTTCGCCGTTCACCGCATGGCCGATCACGGTGCCCAGCGTCTCGGGCAGCCATACGGCGGCGCACAGGACGGCCAGCCCGACCCAGGGCAGCAGCACCGCCCGGGTGCGGGGCCGGCAGAGGAGGGTGTACACCCCGCACACCAGACAGCACAGCACCAGCGCCAGCGCCGCATGGGTCTGGATCAGCGGCAGCGGCAGGACCAGCAGCGCCAGCGGCAGCCAGAGTCGGCTCTCCTCCTCCATACAGAACCGCCACAGGAGATACAGCGCCGCAAACAGCACGCTCCAGCCCAGCAGGGTGGCCCGCTGGGGCACCAGCAGATCCACGATCGGGTTCACCCACAGGATGTTTTGCTGGGTGTAGTTGGTGGGGGTGGTGTAGTACCCGGTAAAGATGGAGGCAAAATCCGCCGCGCTGCCTGTAAAGTAGAGGAATCCGAACCCGCTGCCCATAAAAAACAGCCAGTACCCCAGGCTGGCCCGGGCTGCGCTGCCAAGCATCCGCCGCGCCAGCTGCCAGGCCATGCCGTATACCGCCGCCAGCGCCGGAACCAGCGGCAGCAGGTAGGCGGTGCGCAGCCCGGCGCCCAGCACCAGGAAAACGCTGGACACCGTCTCACACAAAAACGGGTACCCCAGGCCGAAGTCCCCCGCCAGCATCGGGTCCACCGGCGGGAAGACCCCGCGCACCGCGATGCTCTTGATGTAGGCCAGGTGCAGCGCCAGGTCGCCGTAGCAGCTCTGCCCGGTGTGGTAGGTCCCGTCCACCTCCCGCAGAATGTGGGTGTGCAGCAGCCAGATAGTCAGCGCCAGCAGCGGCAGCACGCAGGCCCACTGGGCGGCGTCCCCCGGGTCCCGCCGCAGCGGGGGCAGGGGAGTGCGCCGCCGCCCGCCGCGCCACAGCAGTATCGCCGCCGCCAGCGCCAGCACACCGGCCAGCAGCACCGCCGGCAGCCGAAAACCCAGCGCCAGGGCCGCCAGCGCCGGCAGGGCGGCCAGGCCGCTCACACCGAAGGCGCAGCCCAGCGGCAGTACTGTCCCCGGCGAAGCGTCGGGCAGCGCCCGGCGGGCCGCCAGCCATCCGGCTGCCAGAAACACCGCCAGGTATGCCAGACAGGCGGCGGTCCTCAAAAGTGAAACTGCATGGTCCATCAAAGCCCCTCCCCGTCAAACGGCGGGGTGTATTCCTCCCGCGCACTGCTCTTTTCCTGCATGTATCCGTCGGTCAGCCCCAGCGCCAGCGCCGCGTCCACCACCTTGCGGTACTCATAGCTGGTGATCCGCCGCCCCAGCCCGTGATCGGCGGCGTGGTAAAAGGGGGTGAACTGGCTCATCAGGCTCAAAAGGAAGGGAACCTCCTCCTGCCGGCGCACCGCGGCCAGCCGCCGCAGCACGGCCTGGCTGTCCGCCGCCTGGCCGGGCAGCACCAGATGCCGCACAATGACCCCGCGGCGCAAATACCCTTCGGGGTCGTACACCGGCGCCCCGGTCTGGCGCAGCATCGCCCGCAGGGCGCGGTCGGCCACGGCGGGGTAGTTGCCGGCCCGGGACAGTTCGGCCGCCAGGGCGGGGCTGTCGTATTTGAAATCGGTCAGCCAGATGTCCACATACCCGGCCAGGGCCTGCACCGTCTGCACCGTCTCATAGCCGCCGGTGTTGTACACCACCGGCAGCCTCAGCCCGCGGCGGCGGGCGCTGTCCAGCGCCGGCAGCACCCAGGGCAGCCATTGGGTGGCGGTGACCAGGTTGATGTTTTTGGCCCCTTTGGCCTGCAGTTCCAGAAAGATCTCGGCCAGCCGGGCTTCGGTCAGGGGGCGGCCCTGTCCCTCCTGGCTGATGCCGTAGTTCTGGCAGTAGCAGCACCCCAGCGCACAGCCGCTGAAAAACACCGTGCCGCTGCCGGTGGGCGCCTCGAGGTCGCCGCTCAGGCAGGGTTCCTCCCAGTGGTGCAGGGCGGCCCGGGCGGCCCGCAGGGTGTCGCCGGCGCCGCACAGGCCGGTCTGTCCGGCGGCCCGGTCGGCGCCGCAGGCGCGGGGGCACAGGGTACAATGGGTTGGCAGCTGCATGGGGGATCCTCCTGCGGGGCGGGAAATTTTGGTGAAACACCGCCGCGCCCCGAACTTTCTTTACAAACAGTTTAGCACAAAACTGCAAAATGTGGTATACTAGGGCGTATAGGATCAACCAAAAGTGCTGGAGAATTCACTCTGAAATCAGCCAGCGCCGAGGATTTTTCAGACGCACCCTGAAGCGGTGCCCAAACAACCCCCCGGTACGCCGGCCTGCGGGCGGGCAAAAATCAGCCGGGGAACATTAAAAAGGAGGCGTTGCCATGTCTACCCCACACAACCGCGCCGAAATGGGAGATTTCGCCCGGACCGTCCTGATGCCCGGCGACCCGCTGCGCGCCCAATTCATTGCCGAAACTTTTCTGGAATCTCCGCGCCTGGTCACCGACGTGCGGGGGATGCTGGGCTACACCGGCACCTACCAGGGCCGCCCGGTCAGCGTGATGGGCAGCGGCATGGGGATGCCGTCCATCGGGATCTATTCCTATGAGCTGTACACCCGCTATGGCGTCGAGAACATCATCCGCATCGGTTCGGCCGGCTCCTACACCGACAAGGCCCGGCTTTTCGACGTGGTGCTGGCCGACGGCGCCTACTCCGAAAGCAACTACGCCGTGACCCAGTCCGGCGACCGGGAGGAGATCCAGCGCCCCAGCGCCGCCCTCAACGAAGCGCTGCGCCGCAGCGCAGCCGAACAGAACATCCCGCTCATCGAGGGGATCATCCATTCCTCCGACGTGTTCTACCGCGAACCCAGCGACGCCAAACCCACCTACTGGGAGCGGCTGCGGGACGAAAAAGGCTGCCTGTGCGTGGAGATGGAGAGCTTTGCGCTCTTCCACAACGCCAAGGTGCTGGGCAAGAACGCCGCCTGCCTGCTGACCATCTCGGACAGCTTCGTCTCGCCCGAGATCACCACCGCCGAACAGCGCCAGACCAGCTTCACCGCCATGATGAAGGTCGCGCTGGGGGCGCAGCTGTGAGCGCGCCGATGCCGCGGGACCAGGCCGCGGCGCTGATTCGGGCCGCCTTTGCGGGTCGCCGGTTCGCCTATGCGCCCTACTCCCACTTTGCGGTGGGGGCGGCGCTGCTGGCGAAGGACGGCCGGGTCTTTACCGGCTGCAACATCGAAAACGCCGGCTACACCCCCACCAACTGCGCCGAGCGCACCGCTCTGTTCAAGGCAGTCAGCGAGGGCGTCACCGAGTTTTCGGCCATCGCGGTGGTGGGCAGCCTGCAGGGCAAGCGCAACGAGCTGCCCACCGGCCCCTGCGGCGTCTGCCGTCAGGCGCTGTTCGAATTCACCGGCCCGGACCTGGTGGTCCTGATGGCCAAAAGCGAGGACGATTACATCGAGACCACCCTGGGTGCGCTGCTGCCCTACGGCTTCGGCCCGAAGAACCTGGAGATCGACCCGTCCCGCCCCAATGACTGAACATCCCGGATAAGGAGTTTTCACCGAATGCGATTCCGTAGATCATTGTCCCGCCGGCTGCGCCGTGCAGCCGCCGCGGCCCTGTGTGCGGTGCTGCCGCTGGGGCTGTTCGGCTGCGGCACGGCGGCTTCCTCCGAAGCTGCGCAGCAGGCCCTTGACCCGGTGGATATGGAGGACGCCTCTTTCGTGCTGTCCGCCCCCACCGACCCCGAGGCGGCGACGCTGCAGAACGTCGGCGCCACCATCGCCTTTGTGGCCGATGCGGCCGGGCTGGAAACCGGCCTGGATGCGTCGGTCTGGCGCGGGGTGCAGAACTTTGCCGCCACCTTCGGCTATACGGCCCAGTCCTACCAGGCCGAGGCCGATACCGACGAAGCACGGGAGACTGCGCTGCGCAGCGCCGCCGAAAGCGGCGCCGCCGTGGTCGTGTGCAGCGGGCAGGAAATGGCCGTCGCGGTCCATGCCATCCAGGGCAACTACCCCACTGTGGGTTACCTGCTGCTGGAAGGGGAGCCCCACTCCGCCGACTATACCTCCTATGAAACGGCGTCCAACACCCACTGCGTGCTTTTCAGCGAGGAGCAGGCCGGCTACCTGGCCGGCTATGCCGCCGTGATGGAAGGCTACACCGCCCTGGGTTTTGTGGGGGTGGATTCGATGCCCGAGACGGTGCGATACTGCACCGGCATGATCCAGGGCGCCGAGGCCGCCGCCGAGCAGGAGGGCGAACAGGTGCGGTTTGAGGTGTGGTATGTGGGCAGCCCGGACGCCAGCGACGCGGTCACCGCCCGGATGGGCAGCTGGTATACCGACGGCGTCCAGGCCATTGCGGTCTGCGGCGGGCAGCTGCTGGACAGCTGCCTGACCGCTGCGCAGGACAATGGCGGCCGGGTCATCAACCTGGGCTGGGACGCCACCGCCCTGAACGACGCCGTGCTCACCAGCGGGGTGCTCAACGGTTCGGTCATCGCCCAGCAGCAGCTGTATGCCTATTTTACCGGCGGCTGGGGGGAGAATGCCGGCAAAACCCAGACCGTCACCGCCTCCGAAGCGGCGGTCAGTCTGCCGATGTCGGTGTGGAAATTCCAAAATTTCAGCCGCGAAGCCTACCGCCAGCTGTACGGCGACCTGGCCGAAGGGGTCGTGCGGGTGGAGCGCTACAGCGACACGGCCACCCTGCCCGAAACCCCCAACGTGGCGGTGGATATTGAAAACTGACAACCCATCGCAGAAGATTTGTTATGAATTTGTAAAGCCTTTACGTTGTTTTTTGAGTTGAAAAAAACAGCGGGATGGATTATACTGGAATCATCTTGGTGGGCGCCAATCCCGCAGGGGGCGGCGCCCGTTTTGTCAGATCACCAAAGGAGAGTACAAAATGAAAAAGATCCTGTCTCTTACCATGGCGGCTGCCATGGCAGTCTCCCTGGCGGCCTGCGGCAGCACCGGCAGCAGCTCCGCTGCGACGGATGATACCACCACCAGCGTCGCCACCAGCGAAGCCGGTGATGCCACTGCCGAAGGCGCTTCCACCATCGGCGGCATCGCCCAGGTCTGCGACGTGGGCACCATCGACGACGAGAGCTTCAACCAGGGCTGCTGGGATGCGGTGGAAGCCTACGGCGAAGCCAACGGCATCGACGTCAATTACTACCTGCCGCCGGACGACCCCTCTGATGAGGACCGTCAGTCCATGATCCGCCAGGCTGTCTCTGACGGGTATGACACCGTCGTCTGCGTCGGCTACCTGTACGGTTCCTCCATCGACTGGGCCGCTGCCGAGTATCCCGATGTGAACTTCATCGGCGTGGACATCACCGCCGGCGACATCAACGCCGAGGGCAACATCCCCTCCAACGTCTACTGCATCACCTTTAAGGAAGAGCAGGCCGGCTACCTGGCCGGTTACGCCGCCGTGAAGGACGGCTTCACCAACCTGGGCTTCCTGGGCGGCCAGGCTGTGCCCGCCGTCATCCGTTACGGCTACGGCTTTGTGCAGGGCGCCGACGCGGCGGCTGCCGAGCTGGGCACCAACATCAGCATCAACTACTGGTACGGCAACCAGTTCTTCGGCGATGCCAACATCACCGCCAAGATGGAGAGCTGGTACCAGGGCGGCACCGAGGTCGTCTTCGCCTGCGGCGGCGGCATCTACACCAGCGCCGTGGAAGCGGCTGTCAAGTATGACGGCAAGGTCATCGGCGTGGACGTTGACCAGCGCTATGTGGGCGACAAGGGCGTTGCGGACGGCGCTTACAGCTACAACCCGTTCCTGACCTCCGCCATGAAGGGCCTGGGCGTGGCCGTGACCGACGCTCTGGATCACATCACCGCCGGTACCTGGGACACCATCGCCGGCACCAACGGCAACTACGGCCTGGAAGAGGGCGACTATGTGGGTCTGCCCACCGAGGAAGCCAGCTGGGGCTTCACCACCTTCACCCAGGACGAGTACACCGCCCTGCTGGAGAAGATCCGCTCCGGTGAGATCACCGTGGACAACAGCTCTGACGCTGCCACCACCCCGACCACCAGCGAGTTCACCACGGTGGACTATCAGCAGTAAGCGAGCGGCCACAGGCAACATTGCACCTGTCTGCGCGGCGGGCGCCTGCAAACGAGCAGGCGCCCGCCGCTTTTTGGTTGGGTGGGGCGCACGGCTGTGCCATTTCCCGAAAAAAGTTACAAATCGCTTGTGAATGGTGGCAAAAACCTGTATAATATAGCTAACAATGATTTTGGAAAGGAGCGTGAACGGATTGGCAGAGGATTTCGTGATCGAGATGCTGCACATCACCAAGGAATTCCCCGGCATCAAGGCGAATGATGATGTCACCCTCCAGCTGCGCCGCGGCGAAGTACATGCCCTGCTGGGCGAAAACGGCGCCGGAAAATCCACGCTGATGAGCGTCTTGTTCGGCCTGTATCAGCCGGAACACGGCACAATACGCAAAAATGGCAAGGAGGTCAGCATCAAGGACCCCAACGACGCCAACGACCTGGGCATCGGCATGGTCCACCAGCACTTCAAGCTGGTGGAGTGCTTCTCGGTGCTGGACAATATCATGCTTGGGGTGGAACCCTGCAAGGCCGGCTTTCTGCAAAAGTCGGTGGCCCGCAAGCGCGTGATGGAACTGTCGGAAAAATACGGCCTTCGGGTGGACCCGGACGCCCTGATCAGCGATATTTCGGTGGGGATGCAGCAGCGCGTGGAGATCCTGAAGATGCTGTACCGGGACAATGAGATCCTGATTTTTGACGAGCCCACCGCCGTGCTCACCCCCCAGGAGATCGACGAACTCATGGAGATCATGCGCGGCTTCAAGAAAGAGGGCAAGAGCATCCTTTTCATCACCCACAAACTCAACGAGATCATGGCGGTGGCTGACCGCTGCACCGTTCTGCGCAAGGGCAAGGGCATTGGCACGGTCGAGATCGCCAACACCACCAAGGAGGAACTCTCCCGCATGATGGTGGGCCGCGACGTACAGTTCGCGGTGGAAAAGGCCCCGGCCAAGCCCGGCAAACCGGTGCTGCAGGTGCAGGGGATGCGGGTGCCCAGCCGTGTCCACAAGAAGGAAGCGGTGCGGGATGTCAGCTTCACCGTCCACGCCGGCGAGATCGTCTGTCTGGCCGGCATCGAGGGCAACGGCCAGACCGAGCTGGTCTACGGCCTGACCGGGCTGGAAAAGCTCAGCGGCGGCACCCTCACGCTGGACGGCACCGACATCACCCATGCCTCCATCCGTCAGCGCTCCAAGGACGGGATGAGCCACATCCCCGAAGACCGCCACAAATACGGCCTTGTGCTGGATTATACCCTGGAAAAGAACATGGTCCTGCAGCGCTACTGGGAACCCGCGTTCCAGAAAGGCGGCTTCATCCGTCAGGACGAAGTGCGCGCCTATTCGGACCGGCTGATCCAGCAGTATGACGTGCGCAGCGGCCAGGGCAGCGTGACCATCGCCCGCAGCATGTCCGGCGGCAACCAGCAGAAAGCCATCATCGCCCGGGAGATCGACAAGGACCCCAAGCTGTTGGTGGCGGTGCAGCCCACCCGCGGGCTGGACGTGGGCGCCATCGAGTATATCCACAAACAGATCGTGGCCGAGCGGGACCGGGGCACGGCCGTGCTGCTGGTCAGCCTGGAACTGGACGAAGTCATGAACCTGTCCGACCGGATCCTCGTGATGTACGAAGGGGAGATCGTGGGCGAATTTGACCCCAAGACCACCACGGTGCAGGAGCTGGGCCTGTATATGGCCGGCGCCAAAAAGCAGGAAAAGGAGGCGCACTGAGCCATGGCAAAACAAAAGACCACAAGAAGTCTGGATGTCCGGGCCAAGCTGCACCAGAGCGTCAACACGGTGATGGCGGCACTGCTGTGCATCCTCATCGGCCTGCTGGTGGGGCTGCTGGTGCTGCTCATCATCAATCCGGAACATGCCTGGGCCGACGGCTTCATGCGCATCATCCAGGGCGGTTTCTACGACTATCCCTACGGCGTCGGCCGCACGCTGGTCAACGGCGCACCGCTCATCATGACCGGCCTTTCGGTGGCCTTTGCCTTCAAGACCGGCCTGTTCAACATCGGCGCCGCCGGCCAGTACACGCTGGGCGCCTTCGGCGGGCTGTACTGCGCCCTGGTGCTGCACCTGCCCTGGTTTGTCTGCCTACTGGTTTCGGCGCTGCTGGGCGCCGTCTGGGGGGCGATCCCCGGCATCTTCAAGGCATATCTGAATATCAACGAGGTCATCACCTCCATCATGTTCAACTGGATCGGCCTCTACCTGGTCTGTGAGGTCATCTACGGCCGCGGGGCCGGCCCGATGTACGACGCCAACAACACCCGCACCTGGAAGGTGCAGGACGTTTCGCCCGGATCGCTGATCCCCTCGATGGGCCTTTCGGAATATTTCCACACCACCAGCAACACCATCGCCATCTTCCTGGCCATTGCGGTGGCCATTCTGATCTGGGTTGTGCTGGAAAAGACGACCTTCGGCTACGAGCTCAAGGCGGTGGGCCTGAACAAGAACGCCGCCCGCTACGCCGGCATCAACGAGAAGAAGAACATCATCCTTTCCATGACCATTGCCGGCGCTCTGGCCGGTTTCGGCGCCGGCCTGCTCTATCTGTCCGGCGGCGCCGAGTGGAACCCCCTGAACACCACCACCCTGCCGGCCATGGGCTTCAACGGCATCGCCACCGCGCTGCTGGCATCCTCCCATCCCATCGGCACCATCTTCTCCTCGCTGTTCGTCTCCCACATCACGGTGGGCGGTTCCTTCCTGCCGACCCGCTATTTCCCCACCGAAATCGCGGATCTGATCTCCGGCATCATCATCTATCTGTGCGCCTTCGCCATGCTGTTCCGCAGCCTGATCGGCCATGTGATGGAGCGCAAGCGCAAGAATACGGAGGCCGCTGCGGCGGCGCCCGACAAGACCGGGAAGGAGGGCAAGTGATATGCTGCTACTCATCAAATATACCCTGCTGTACGGCATCGTGCTGATGCTGGTGGCGCTGGGCGGTATGTTCAGCGAGCATTCCGGCATCATCAACATCGCGCTGGAAGGCATCATGGTCATCGGCGGCCTGGGCGGCGTGCTCACAGTGGCCATGCTGCCCACCGGCACGGCCCCCTGGCTGGTGGTGCTGCTGTCGGTACTGGTGGCGGCCCTGTCGGGCATGGTCTACTCGCTGCTGCTGGCCTTCGCCTCCATCAACCTGAAGGCAGACCAGACCATAGGCGGTACGGCCCTGAACATGCTGGCCACCGCCATCGCCGTGATCCTGGCCAAAAACTACAACGGCTCCACCTCCTCCAAGGTCAGCTACACCAACAACGCCTTCCTGTTCAAGATCGGCGGCCTGGAGCTGAACATCTTCATCCCGCTGGGCATCCTGCTGCTCATCATCAGCTATGTGGTCATGTACAAGACCCGCTTCGGCCTGCGGCTGCGGGCCTGCGGCGAACATCCCCAGGCGGCGGACTCGGTGGGCATCAATGTGTACAAGATGCGCTACAGCGGCGTGCTGATCTCCGGCCTGCTGGGCGGCATCGGCGGCCTGGCCTACATCATCCCCAGCGTGCAGACCTGGAGCTTTGAGGTGGGCGTGGCCGGCACCGGCTTCCTGGCGCTGGCCGTCATGATCTTCGGCCAGTGGAAACCCATGCACATCTTCGGCGCGGCCATGTTTTTTGCCGTGTTCAAAAGCCTGGCCAACATCGCGGACGCCACCGTCCTGTCCCAGCTGGGCTGGTCTTCCAACATCTACAATATGATGCCCTTCATCGCCTCGATGGTCATTCTGGCTTTCACCAGCAAGAACAGCATGGCCCCCAAGGCCGAAGGCATCCCCTACGACAAGGGCAGCCGCTGAGCGGCCTGCACAGTCAAACGACCCAGCGGCCGCCGTTGCGGGTGCCATGCGCCCACCCGGCGGCCGCCCCTGTTTCCGGAGGTGATATACCCTATGCGTATGTATGACATCATTGCAAAAAAGCGGGACGGCGGTACCCTGACCGAGGCGGAGATCGACTTTGCCATCCGGGGTTATGTGGCCGGCGAGATCCCGGATTACCAGATGAGCGCCCTGCTTATGGCCATTTACCTGCGGGGCATGACCGATGCCGAGACCGCCGTCCTCACCGACGTGATGGCCCGCTCGGGGGATATGGTGGACCTGTCCAGCATCCCCGGCGTCAAGGTGGACAAACATTCCACCGGCGGGGTGGGGGACAAGACCACCCTGGTCATCGTGCCCATCGTGGCGGCCTGCGGGCTGCCGGTGGCCAAGATGAGCGGCCGCGGCCTGGGGCATACCGGCGGCACCATTGATAAGATGGAGGCCGTCCCCGGCACCCGCACCACCCTGACCCAGCAGGAATTCTTCGCCCAGGTCAACCGCATCGGCCTGGCCGTGATCGGCCAGAGCGGCCAGATTGCGGTGGCGGACAAAAAACTCTACGCCCTGCGGGATGTGACAGCCACCGTCGGCTGCATCCCGCTGATCGCCTCCTCCATCATGAGCAAGAAGCTGGCCGCCGGCTCGGACGCCATTCTGCTGGATGTCACCATGGGCACCGGCGCCTTCATGCAGAACCTGGAGGACGCCATCGAGCTGGCCCGGCTGATGGTCTCCATCGGTACGGCCCACGGCCGCAAGGTGGCGGCGCTCATCACCGACATGGACAAACCCCTGGGGCACAACATCGGCAATGCGATGGAGGTGGCCGAAAGCATGGCGGTGCTGCAGGGCCGCGGCCCCGCCGACCTGACCGAAGTCTGCCTGCAGCTGGCCGCCAACATGCTGGTGCTGGGCGGCAAGGGCAGCCTGACCGCCTGCCGCGCCATGGCCGAGCGGGCGCTCAGCGACGGCACGGCCTTTGCCAAGTGCTGCCAGATGTTCGAAGCCCAGGGGGGCGACATCTCGGTGCTGCAGGACCCGGACCGGTTCCCCAGGGCCAAGTACTGCTACGATCTGGTGGTACGGGAAGGCGCGGGCTACATCACCGCCAACGATGTGGAAAAAATCGGCAACGCCAGCGTGCTGCTGGGGGCCGGCCGGTTGAAGAAGGAAGACCCCATCGACTTTGCCGCCGGCATCGAACTGCACAAAAAGCTGGGGGATGCGGTCAGGCCCGGTGATGTGCTCTGCACCTTCTATGCCTCCGACCCGGCGCTCTTCGCCGCCGCCGAGGAGATGTACCGCAGCGGCCTTGTGATCTCCGACCGTCGGCCGGCTGAACCGCCGCTGGTCTACGCCCGGGTCACCGCCGACGGGGTCGAACGTTTCTGAAAAAGGGGGACAAGCTGATGCAGCCCACATCCAAACCCGGCCTGGTCCACCTTTACTGCGGCGACGGCAAGGGCAAAACCACGGCGGCCATGGGCCTGGCGCTGCGGGCACTGGGGGCCGGGCATTCGGTCACCATCCTGCAGTTCCTCAAGGATGGTTCCAGCGCCGAACTGGCGCCGCTGCGCACACTGGGGGCCCGTGTCCTGGCCGGGCAGACCGGTTCCCGCTTTGTATTCCAGATGACCGAGGCGGAGCGGGCGCAGACCCGGCAGTACCAGAGCGAATTGCTGCGCACCGTGCTGGCCGACCCCTGCGACCTGCTGATTCTGGATGAAGCCTGCGCCGCCTGGCAGCTGGATATGGTGGACCGGGACCTGCTGCAAAAGGCAGTGCTCGGCCGCCCGGCCGGGCGGGAGGTCGTGCTGACCGGCCGGGACCCCGCCCCCTGGATGCAGCAGGCCGCCGACTACTGCACCGAAATGTGCGCCCGCCGCCACCCCTACGACCGGGGCGTCCCGGCCCGCCCGGGCATCGAGTACTGAGATTTTCCCAAACGCCCCGCCGCCCGGCGGGCGCGGTTTTCTCTGCACTTTTACGATCGTTCAACTTAGGGAAGGAGAATCCTCTATGGCCTACATCATGGCGCTGGATGCAGGGACCACCTCCAACCGCTGCATCCTGTTCAACGAAGCCGGGGAGATGTGCAGTGTCGCTCAAAAAGAGTTCACCCAGTATTTCCCCAAACCCGGTTGGGTCGAGCATGACGCCAACGAGATCTGGACCACCCAGCTGGGTGTGGCGCTGTCGGCGATGAACCAGATCGGCGCCAGCGCGGAGGATATTGCCGCCATCGGCATCACCAACCAGCGGGAGACCACCATCGTCTGGGACCGGGATACCGGCGAGCCGGTCTGCCATGCCATCGTCTGGCAGTGCCGCCGCACCAGCGAGTACTGCGACCAGCTCAAGGCCCGCGGCCTGACCGAAAAGTTCCGCCAGAAGACCGGTCTTGTCATCGACGCCTATTTCTCGGCCACCAAGCTCAAGTGGATCCTGGACAATGTGCCCGGCGCCCGGCGGCGGGCCGAAGCCGGGGAACTGCTGTTCGGCACGGTGGAAACCTGGCTGATCTGGAAGCTGACCTGCGGCAAGATCCACGTCACCGACTATTCCAACGCCAGCCGCACGATGATGTTCAACATCCATACCCTGGACTGGGACGACGAGATTTTGCAGGAGCTGGACATCCCGCGCTGCATGCTGCCCAAGCCGATGCCCTCCAGCTGCTTCTATGAATATGCCGACCCGATGCACTTCGGCGGCGAGATCAAGATCGCCGGTGCGGCCGGGGACCAGCAGGCCGCGCTGTTCGGCCAGACCTGCTTTGAGGAGGGCGAGGCCAAGAACACCTTCGGCACCGGCGGCTTCATGCTGATGAACACCGGCGAGCGGCCGGTCTATTCCCAAAACGGCCTGGTCACCACCATCGCCTGGGGTCTCGGCGGCAAGGTCTACTATGCCTTGGAAGGCTCCATCTTTGTGGCCGGTGCGGCCATCCAGTGGCTGCGGGACGAACTCCGCCTGCTGGAGGATGCCCGCGACTCGGAATACATGGCCAACAAGGTCAAGGATACCAACGGCTGCTATGTGGTGCCGGCTTTCACCGGTCTGGGCGCCCCCTATTGGGACCAGTACGCCCGCGGCACCATCGTGGGGCTGACCCGCGGCGTCAACAAATACCACATCGTCCGTGCCACGCTGGACAGCCAGTGCTATCAGGTCAACGATGTGCTCCACGCCATGCAGGCGGATTCCGGCATCACGATGACCAAACTGCAGGTGGACGGCGGCGCCTCGGCCAACAACTACCTGCTGCAAACGATGGCCGACATCAGCGACCTGCCGGTCAAGCGCCCCAAATGTGTCGAGACCACCGCCCTGGGCGCGGCCTACCTGGCCGGCCTGGCAGTGGGGTATTGGCAGTCGCCGGAGCAGGTGCGGCAGAACTGGGCGGTGGACCGGGTGTTCCGCCCGCAGATCACCGGGGCCGAGCGCACCCGGCGGCTGCGCGGCTGGCAGAAGGCGGTGCGCTGTTCCTTCGGCTGGGCCAAAGATGAGAATGAGGAATGATCCGGGGCCAGACCCCGCAGGGAATGAGTAAGGAGAAATATGGACTTATGATGGATGTGATCATCATTGGCGCCGGTGTGTCCGGCTGCGCCAGCGCACGGGAACTCTCCCGCTACCAGGCGGACATCCTGGTGCTGGACAAAGAGGAAGATGTCTGCTGCGGCACCTCCAAGGCCAACAGCGCCATCGTTCATGCCGGTTTCGACGCCGCCCACGGCAGCCTGATGGCCAGGCTGAATGTGGAGGGCAGCCGTCGGATGCCCGCCCTGGCCAGGGAACTGGACTTTGCTTACCGGCAGTGCGGCAGTCTGGTGGTCTGCCTGAGTGAAGAGGACCGCCCCAAACTGCAGCAGCTGTACGAAAACGGCGTGCAAAACGGGGTGGAGGGCCTGCGCATCATCGAGCGGGACGAGCTCGTGGCCATGGAACCCAACGTGTCGGACGATGCGGTGGCGGCCTTGTGGGCCCCCACCGGCGGCATCGTCTGCCCCTTCGGCATGACCTACGCCTTTGCGGAGAACGCCGCCAAAAACGGCGTCAAGTTCCAGTTTGACACCACCGTCACCGGGGTCGAACCCGTCGCGGGCGGCTGGCGGGTCCACACCGACCGCGGCAGCTATGACACCCGCCTGGTGGTCAACGCCGCCGGCGTCTATGCGGACGTGCTGCACAACATGGCGGCCCCGGCCGATCCGATGCGGATCATCCCCCGCCGGGGCGACTACTTCCTGCTGGACCACACCGCCGGCGACCATGTGCGCCATACGGTCTTCCAGCTGCCCGGCAAGTATGGCAAGGGGGTGCTGGTCACCCCCACCGTCCACGGCAACCTGCTGGTCGGCCCCACCGCCATCGACGTGGAGGACAAGGAGGCCACCAACACCACCGCCGCCGGGCTGGAGGAAGTCCGCGCCAAGTCCGGCCTGGCGGTCAAGGATCTTCCCATGCGCCAGACCATCACCAGCTTTGCCGGTTTGCGCGCCCACGAACCCCGTCACGATTTCTTTATCGGGGAGATCGCCCCCGGCTTTGTGGACTGCGCGGCCATCGAGTCGCCGGGCCTGTCCAGCGCGCCGGCCATCGGCGCCATGGTGGCCGATCTGGCGGCCAAGGCGCTGCATCTTGAGAAAAACCCTGCCTTCGACCCCACCCGCAAGGGCATCCTCGACCCCAAGACGCTGTCGTTTGAGGAGCGGGCCGAGCTGATCCGCCGGAATCCCGCCTACGGTCAGATCATCTGCCGTTGTGAGAGCGTCACCGAGGGCGAGATCATCGACGCCATCCATCGGGTGCCCGGCGCCCGCAGCCTGGACGGGGTCAAGCGCCGCACCCGCGCCGGAATGGGCCGCTGCCAGGCCGGTTTCTGCAGCCCGCGTGTCATGGAGATTCTCGCGCGGGAGCTGAACCTGCCGCTCAGCGCGATCACCAAGTCCGGCGGCGATTCCAAAATCATTGTCGGCACCAACAAGGACGCGCTGTAAGGGGGGAAGGGAAGATGAAGAACGTAGATCTGGTCATCATCGGCGGAGGCCCCGCCGGTCTGGCAGCCGCTGTGGAGGCGCGCCGCCAGGGCATTCAGGATATTTTGATCCTCGAACGGGACAACGAACTGGGCGGCATTCTGAACCAGTGCATCCACAATGGCTTCGGCCTGCATACATTTAAGGAGGAACTCACCGGCCCCGAATACGCCGGCCGGTTCATCGCCCAGGTCAGGGAGATGGACATTCCCTGCAAACTCAACACTATGGTGCTCGACCTGGCCGCCGACAAGACGGTCACCGCCATGAACCGGCAGGACGGCCTGTTTCAGCTGCACCCCAAAGCGGTCATTCTGGCCATGGGCTGCCGGGAACGGCCCCGCGGCGCGCTGAACATCCCCGGATACCGCCCGGCAGGCATCTTTACCGCCGGCACCGCCCAGCGCCTTGTCAACATGGAAGGCTACATGCCCGGGCGCAAGGTGGTCATCCTCGGTTCGGGGGACATTGGCCTGATCATGGCCCGCCGCATGACGCTGGAAGGCGCCAGGGTGCAGGTGGTGGCCGAGCTGATGCCCTACTCCGGCGGGCTCAAGCGCAACATCGTTCAGTGCCTGGATGACTTCGGCATTCCGCTGAAACTCAGCCATACGGTGGTGGACATCCAGGGCAAAGAGCGGGTGGAGGGCATCACGCTGGCCCGCGTGGAAAACGGCAAGCCGGTGCCCGGCACCGAGGAACACTATGACTGTGACACCCTGCTGCTCTCCTGCGGGCTGCTGCCCGAAAACGAGCTCAGCCGCGCGGCCGGGGTCGAGCTCAACCCCACAACCAACGGTCCCAAGGTCAACGAGAGCCTGGAAACCAACATCCCCGGCGTGTTTGCCGCGGGCAACGTGCTGCATGTGCATGACCTGGTGGACTATGTCTCGGAGGAAGCCGGTGCAGCGGGCGCCCATGCGGCGGCCTATATCCAAAACGGGGAGCAGGGGGCCGATGCGGCTTCGCTGCCTGTCCGCTGCGAAAACGGCGTGCGCTACACCGTGCCCACCGCCATCCGCCCCGCCTGCGCGGGCGACAAGGTAACGTTGCGCTTCCGCGTCGGGGCTGTGTACAAGAACAAGAAGATCGCCGTCTACCTGGGCGATACCTGCATCTTCGCCCGCAAGCGCCCGGTGCTGGCCCCCGGCGAGATGGAGACCATCCAGCTCAAGGGTGAACTGCTCCGCAAGGACCCCGCGGCCGACCACATCACCGTCACGCTGGAGGAGGCATAAACGATGGAAAAGATTGAACTGACCTGCATCGGCTGCCCGATGGGCTGCCCGCTGGTGGTGGAGATGGAAAACGGCGCGGTGAGCAAGGTCACCGGCAACACCTGCCCGCGCGGCGACGCCTATGGCCGCAAGGAGGTCACCAACCCCACCCGCATCGTCACCAGCACGGTGCGGGTGGAGGGCGGCACGCTGCCCGTGGTCTCCTGCAAGACCCGCACCGACATCCCCAAGGGAAAAATCTTCGACGTGGTCCGCGCCCTCAAGACAGTCACGGTCCCGGCGCCTGTAACCATCGGTCAGGTGTTGGTGGACAATGTGGCCGATACCGGCGTCGAGATCATCGCCACCAAGAACGTGGGGGTTAAGGTATAGCGACCTGGCCGCCCGCGGTACAGACCAGAAAGCTGCAGAAAGGGGAAAGACCATGGACGGGGAACAGACTGCCCGCCAGATCGCCGCGCTGGCACAGCAACTGGCGCTGCCGCCGGATGCCTGCCGGCGGGTGGGGGAGTGTGCCCAGCCGGAATTTCTGACCCGGTGGGCGGCGGCGTGTCGCCGGCTGACCGAGCCGGATCAGGCGCAGCAAGCCTGGCAGGAGCTGGACGCCGCGCTCTCGCCCCGGGACGGGGACGGGATGCAGCTTCTGACCCTCTACCTGGCCGCTGCCTGCCGGACCCGCCGGCGCTTCCGGGAAGCGGAAATCCCGGATGCGGTGTTTTGGGCGACCCTGGGCTGCCTGCCCCGCTTTTTGCAGGAGACCCGGCGCCGGCAGGGGCGGCTTTGCTTTGACCGTGGCTTTTGGTGCTGGCGGCAGCTGTCCGGCCGGCTGTTCCGGCTGGGAACGCTGGAATTCGAATACCGCCTTACCGGGGCGGGCGAACCGCTCCCGACATCGGTGGGGCAGGGGGTGCCGGTCCTTTCGGTACACATCCCGTCCGACGCCGGCCTGACCGACCCGGCGCTGCAGGATGCCTACCGGCAGGCGTCGGAGTTTTTCGCTCGCCATCGGGCGGCGCTCTGCCTGCAGGGGGCGCCGCAGGCGATGCTGTGCAGCAGCTGGCTGCTCGCCCCGGCGCTGTTGTCCCTGCTGCCGGAATCGTCCGGTATCCGGCGCTTTGGCCGGGGCTATCGGGTCTACGCGGCTGATCTGGCGGATGACGGCTATTGTACCTGGCTTTTTGACGGCCAGACCGACCCGGCGCACTGGCCGCGCCGGACCCGCCTGCAGCGGGCGGCCGCCGAGTTCCTGACAAACGGCGGGCGGATCGGCTGCGGCTTTGGTATCCGGGACCCCCTCGAAACCGGCCGCCTGTGAACGCCGCCTGCACCCCGCCGCCCATCCGGGAGTGAAGAAAAGCCGCCGGGAAAAAGCCCAAATTTTTTGAAATTTTCTCTTGACATTTCCTGCCTCTGTCGCTATAATAGATTATGCTGATTGGCCAGCCCAGCCGTGACCGGGTGTAGCGCAGTTTGGTAGCGCGCTTGAATGGGGTTCAAGAGGCCGTGAGTTCGACTCTCGCCACTCGGACCAGAATGCTGGGTCTGCATCAGCAAAAAAGCACCGACCGTTTGGTCGGTGCTTTTTTTATTTTCTGGCATGGTTGCGCTGCTTTTCTAACGGCCGCGGCTGTGCACAGGCGCGCTTTTTCGCAAAAGTCCACACCCTGATCCCGGGACCGGTATCGCCCGCCCGACCGCTTCCCGCTCTTTGGGTGGAATGGCGGTGGAATGGCCCCAAAGCGAGAACCCGCGCAAGCCCGGACCCTGCAACAAAGAACCATGGAAACAGGAAAAATCCGCAGCAATAACGCCAAAATGCGTCCCGCGGACCAGAAAATTTCCGACAAATTTTTCGCCGTATTCTTGTGTATATCACACAATTTTTGCGGCCCTTTTTTGCCTTCCTCCCCGCCAACATTCATAAAATTCAGCCCCGCCCCGGGCAACGTGTCCCTCTTTTCCTACCCTCGATTTACAGGTGGGCGGGGCAGGGAACTGCATGATTCCGACAGCTCCAAATTGTACAACTCCTCTCGGCCCATGGTAAGATGGAAGCAAAAAGCGGGAGGACTGGTCACGATGGAATACCCTCTGGATGCAGAGAAAGTCAGAGCCTATATCCGTATGTTGCATGAGGCGGAACGAAGCGATTCTACGATAGAAAAGTATGCGCGGGAGCTGTACAGGTTCGCCGCCTGGCTGGGCGGGCGGCCGGTGTCAAAAGAGACGGTCATCGAATATAAGGCGGAGCTGGTGCAGTGCCATGCCCCGGCCAGTGTGAACTGTATATTGGCGGCGCTGAATGGATTCTTTTCTTATATGAATTGGCCAGGCTTGCGGGTCAAACGGCTGCGGATCCAGCGAACTCTCTATGCAGACGCCGGGCGGGAATTGAGCAAAGCCGAATACCTGCGGCTGGTGGCCGCCGCCAAAGAGCGCAGGGACGACCGGTTGGCGTTGGTGCTGCAAACCCTCTGCAGCCTGGGACTGCGGGTCAGCGAGCTGCCGGCCATCACGCTGAAAGCCGCGCAGCAGGGCCGGGCCGAGATCCGCAACAAGGGGAAGTTCCGCACGGTGTTCCTGCCGCGGGGGCTTTGTACCCGGCTGATCGCCTATTGCCGGGGCCGGCAGATTCGGGGCGGGCCGGTGTTTGTCACCCGCACCGGACGCCCGCTGGATCGTTCCAACATCTGGGCGATGATGAAATCTCTGTGCCAAGCGGCGAAGGTAGCGCCGCGGAAGGTGTTCCCCCACAATCTGCGGCATCTGTTTGCCCGGTGCTTTTACCGGCAGATGAAGGACATCGAGCATCTGGCCAGCATCCTGGGCCACAGCAACATCAACACCACCCGCGTCTATACCCGAACCACCGGCGCCGAATACCGCCGCCAGATGGAAAGGCTGGCGCTTCTGTTATAAATCGCGGCGGCTCTTCCTTAATCATACAGAAACAGGCCGCCCACCCGGACGGCCTGTTTGCACTGCCCTGCACACCCAAACAACGCGCCCGCCCTGCCTGATCGACCAATCAGACAGGGCGGGCGTGTTTTGCTGTACGAGCGAACACAACATAACGTGAATACCGTGGTGGATAGGGCTCTGACGGACGATTCGGGGGCATTTTTTCAGGCGGACCCATCTGTTCGAGGTAGCTTCTTGGGGGCTCATTTAGGAATATTTACAAGATGGAGAAAATGGGTTGCGAGAAATTACGATTTGATGTATAATAGAGCGAATGACAAGCTTAGTGATTTTGTCTGAGCGATAACAACAAAATTCACGTTCCGTGGTGGTTTTGTTTTTTGTCAATCGTGCTGTTGAGCAAAGTTTCGAGAGGGTGAAGATCGAGGTGGCGGCAGATATAAGTGTGATTGTGCCGGTGTATCAGGCGCAAGAGTTTTTGCCTCTCTGCCTTGATAGCCTGCTCCATCAAACGCATCCCTTGTTCGAGCTCATTTTGGTGGATGACGGCAGCACCGACGCAAGCGGCCGGATCTGCGCCGAATATGCAGCCAGGGACCAGCGCATTTCGGTCATTCAGCAAAAAAATCAAGGGGTTTCCGCAGCGCGAAATGCCGGTATGGAAGCCGCCCGCGGTGATTTTCTGGCGTTTGTCGATTCCGATGACTGGGTCGAGCCCGATTTTTTGCAACAGCTTTATGAGGCCATCGGAAATTCTCAGCTGTCCCTGTGTGGTGTGGCTGACCAGGCACCCTTCGCGCCGCCGGCCGAGTGTGTCTCCCGCCAACAGATGCAGCACCAGCCCTCCCGGTATGCGCAGCTGGTTTATACCAACTACGCGATCAACAAGCTGTATCGACGGGAACTGCTGCTGCCGGCCGGCCCTCGGTTCGACCCGGCCATGAAGCGCGGGGAAGACGCCGCCTTTGTGGCAGCCTGTCTGCAAAAGTGCGATACGATTTCAGCCTGTGCCGGCATCCTGTACCACTACCGCGTGAATGAGGCCTCGGCCACCCATCGCTTTTATGAGGGGATCTGCCGGGATGAGGCGAAACTTTGGGAAGCACAGCGGTCTCTGTTTGCGCCAGCGCAGATGTCTGCCGAGGAGAAAATCTGGTTCGACCGCTGGAGCTACGGGAAAATCATCTCCGTGCTGCGGTATATTGCAGTTTACGCACCGACCCCTGCCGTGCGCAGCCGGTATATTGCGGATTTTTTGCAAGACCCGGAACGCTTCGAGCGGTTCACGCATCTGCCCCCGGGCATCGGCGGCCGAAGCAGGCTGTATGCGATGTTGGCGAGGCGGCGGCGGTACGGACTGCTAGGATACTGTCTGCACGGGCTCCACTAAACCGAGAAAAGAGGCACAAGGAGAAATCTATGGAATTTGATTTTCAATCGCAACCTGGTGTTTCCATACACCACAGAGGATTGCGGAACGACGGGCAACCTTTGGTGAGTATCATCACGCCCTTCTATAATGGCGGAAAATATTTTGAGCAGACTTTCAACTGCGTAATGAATCAGACCTTCCCCTGGTTTGAGTGGATCATTGTGGATGATGGAAGCACCGATTCTCAAGACTTGCAAGTGCTGGAAACATTTGCGCGGAGAGACGCCCGCATCCATGTTCTGCACAAAAACAATGAGGGGCCAGCCGCGGCGCGCAATTTTGGTGTCCAGGCTGCCGTGACTGAGCTCATTGTTCCTTTGGATGCTGATGATCTAATCGAACCCACCTATCTGGAAGTTTGCTGGTGGATGCTGCAAAAAAATGCGGACGCTGCTTGGGCTTATACTGACAGTATCGGATTCCAGGAAGTGGAATATATATACGCATGCCCTTTTTCCCCGGAAAAAGAGAAAAGAGAAAATTTGTTGCCTGTTACGGCAATGATTCGAGAATCCGCATTTCTCGAAGTAGATGGTTATGACGTTCTTGACCGTTATTATAATGAAGATTGGGCTTTTTGGTTAAAGCTGCTTGCAAAAGAAAAATTTCCCGTGCAGGCACAACGCGAATATTTGTTTTGGTACCGGCGCACCTCTACAGGGGCACTATCGAAAGCTTCCGCTAAGAATCAGCAATATATTCAAGCCGCGGCGCAAGAAGTTAAAAAGACTCAGCCCCCCGTTTTGTATCCGACGGGATACCAGTACAGTTGGGAAACTCCTGTATCTTCTATATGGGAACATTCCATTTTCAAGCCGACCGAATCACGAAAGTTGCACGTCGCATTTCTTCTTCCTTGGACGGTCATGGGCGGGGCGGATAAGTTTGTATTGGACCTGGTTTCCGGATTGGATAAAAATTGCTTCGACGTTGGAATCTTGACGACTTTGACCAGTCAGAACGACTGGTGTCAGCGCTTCCGTGCCGTTTGTGACGATGTGTTCAATCTGCCCAATTTCATGGCGGTCACCGATTATGCCGAATTTATCAGTTACTACATAAAAAGCCGCCAACTGGATGTACTGGTTGTCAGCAACACCTATATTGGCATCTATCTGGTCCCTTGGCTCCGGCAAAATTTCCCGGACTTGGCTATTGTGGACTATGTTCACATGGAGGAATGGTATTGGCGCCAGGGCGGTCACGCCAGAACCAGTGGGGTCATGGGCGGTGTGCTGGACCGGACCTATGTTTGCAACAGCGCGACCCGCCAGGTAATGATTGACCACTTTGGGCGCAGCCCTGAAAGCGTCGTGACCGTTCATATCGGTGTGGACGAAGGAACGTTTGATCGCACAAAAGTGCAATCCGGGCAGCTTTATAGGGAAACCGGCATCGAACCAGGCCGCCCGGTTGTACTGTTTATCTGCCGTTTGCACCCGCAAAAACGCCCGTATCTGATGCTCGAAATTGCCAACAGTCTTCGCCATAGCGTGCCAGACGTAGCTTTTGTTGTTGTAGGCGACGGTGAGCTGGAAGATGGCATGAAGGCACGCACGCAAAAACTCGGTCTGGAAAATACAGTGTACTACCTCGGTGCCAAAAAAGAGGTTCGACCTTATTATCGAGATGCAAAGGTTACGCTGGTCTGCAGTTTGAAAGAAGGACTTTCCCTGACCGCGTATGAATCTTGTGCCATGGGGGTTCCCATTGTCAGCTCTGATGTGGGCGGGCAAAAGGACCTGGTAGACAATACGGTAGGGGCTCTGATTCCTTGCTTGCAAGACGAAGCCAGCGGCATCAATGACCAGCAGTACAGCAAGGAAGAAATAGAATCGTATGTGAAGCCGCTGGCGGAGATTCTGACCGATGACAAATTGTGGCAAACAATGAGCCGCAATGCACGGGCGCGGATAGAAAATGGTTTCACCATTCAGCAGATGGTGGACTACTTTGAGGCGGAATTTGTTCGCTTGTCGTCCGATCCAATTGCTGTTGACACTCGACATCGTGTGGCCGCTTCATTGAAATTGACTGCACCTTTGGCGAGTGAAGTGTATATCTCAACTATGCGTGCAGAAGCTTTGGAAGTCACACTTGACTGGGAGCACAAGCACCGCAGCACGGTTGGCATGCCTGGTGAAAGCCGCTGGCATTGGCTTAAACGGAAGTTGCGTGGCGCAATCCAGCACATTCGGCAGGAGGGAATAGGTTATACTTGGTTGCTTTTCTTAAATAAGATTAAGTCACGGTGCGCTGGATAATTAGCACAGACTGATGGCGAGGATGAAATAATGGCGACAAATAATAGTCTTACTGACATTGCCAAGAAATGGATAGAAGAAAAGTCTGTACAGGATGCACGTGCAGAATATCCCGAATTGATTTCACGCTTTGGCTGCACGAAATTCATTTCGGAATTAGCAAGTAATTATTGGACGGAGCAGAGGAAAATATACGAACGCATTTCACTTGCAGCTCCTTCTGCCAATCAATCTTCAAATGTTAGCTCAATTGCCGTGTACTATTACAGGTTGCGAAACGGCGGTATTGAGCGCGTAATATCTCATCTTCTTCCTATTTGGCTCAACCTTGGTTACAGAATCATTCTTTTGACAGAGGAAGTCGCAACCGATGACGATTACCCTGTCACACAAAATATAGAACGCGTTCTATTACCAAAAGTAACGCAATGTAAGGCTGCTAATTATCAATACAGAGCAAACGCGTGGGAAAACATTATAGCAGAGTATCAGATAGACGCCATTGTATATGAAGCATGGGATTCAGCCTTTCTGTTTTGGGATGCCTGCATGATTAAGGGACTAGGGTGCAATCTTGTTGTTGGCGTTCATGGGACGTACACATACCTTTTTCGGGAACAAGTTCGGCAACGTTTTGACTTGTTACGCGCCTACCACTTGGTCGATTGCGCTGTTGTATTGTCGCGTTCTTTCGGGGGGTTTTGGAATCACTTTTGTCCTTCACGGTACATTCCAAACCCTGTTTACCTGTGTCCGTCGGAAGATTGTTCCGCACTAACTGAAGAGATGATTTTGTGGGTTGGCAGATTTATTGAAGAAAAGAACCCCAAAGATGCTGTTCGCGCATTTGCAAAAGTCAAAAGCAGCGCCCCCTCGTCCAGCCTGATCATGCTCGGCACTGGTGAACCTGAAGTTGTCAATTCTGTAAAGACACTTGCGCGGGAACTGGGGCTGGAAAGCAGCGTATTGTTCCCGGGGTATCACAAAGAGATCGCTGACTATTATAAAAAGGCAAGCGTACTCTTGTTCACATCTTCATTTGAAGGGTTTCCCATGACAATTGCAGAGGCCAAAAGTCACGGCCTCCCGATTGTTATGTATGACCTGCCTTACTGTGAGATGGTACGGGATCGCCGGGGAATTATTTCGGTCCCTCAAGGGGACATTGCCGGATTGGCTCATTCGTTACAAAATTACTTGGCGCTTGATGTCAAGGAGCGACTCGCCTTAGGAAAGGCATCACGTGAAAGTGCCGAGAGTTTTGCGGCATATAACCAAAAAGCCGCTTGGAAAGAGTTGTTTGAAAGTTTGGCTGCTCCCTCAAAGTCCGCTTTTTCCAACAAAGAATTTGATGTGGAATTTCTACTGGATAATATAGAATTTGGCGAAAACAAGATTAGCAACTATCTATCAGAGGTTTTGGTAGGCAAAGACTGGCTGGAACAGCACAGTGCAGAACAGGAACACTGGATTGGTGAGTTGCAGAGTGGCAAAGATTGGTTGGAACAACAAATCCAAGGGCAAGAGAGACGAATTAATGAACTGCAAAAGGAAAATGAATCTTTGCGCCATATAAGTGGCTGGCTCAAAACGAAATTTCGTGATTTAAGGGAAAAATGAAGGAAATGTAAGCATAAAATTGTGTTTGCTTGCTACATAGTGGTCATTGTTCGTCATTGATTGAGAAACCAAGCACAATGGAAGTCCGTTTATTTTCAAGCACTATATCTAGGCAACTTTATTCCGGACGGTCAAAGACTAACTAAGCGTTTGGGAGAACTTTAGTATGGTAGCAAGTCTTCTTGGGGGAAAGATATGCGCAAATTTTACCGTTCCGGTAATGCGGTTGCTTGCATCATGGTAGTTGTTGCTTATTTAGCTGTTTTTGCAGTACTTAAACTCCCTTTTGCCATTATGGATGATTACCAGATGAGCTATACAGCAAACGGTTCCCCATGGAGAAACTGACCTAATAACCTGATTTATCCGAATGCTCTGTATAGCGCTTTTCTGCGTCTGATTGCTGGACTAATTGCCAGCTATATTAAGTTATATAATCCAAAAGAGGCTGTGCCATGAACGTATATGATTTTGACGGAACAGTATATTGTGGCGACTCCAGCGTTGATTTCTATTTGTTTTGCGCGAAAAAGCATTTTTTTGCAGTTGCCAGATCTTTCCCTCATTTCTGTCTATCTTTCATTCAATACAAGAGACGCTGCTTAAGTAAAAAGGAACTAAAGGAGGCTTTTTTTTCCTTTGTTGCAAACTTAGCAGATTTAGAAGAACTTGTTCAGCAATTCTGGAGTAAGAATAGACGAAAAATCTACACTTGGTATCTAACTCAACACTCCCAAACGGACGTTATTGTTTCGGCGTCTCCCGATTTTTTGCTCATACCAATCTGTTCTCAGCTGAATGTCGCAAATCTTATTGCAAGCATTGTAGATCCTCGTAGCGGAAAGTTCTTGACTGAAAATTGTTACGGCCAAGAAAAAGTCAATCGTTTCTTTCAAATATATGCGAATGGTACAATTGATAATTTCTATTCTGATTCAAGAAGCGATTGGCCAATGAAAGAGATTTCGAAAAGTGCCTTTTTGATAAAAAAGGGGATTCCTATTCCCTGGGAGGGATAGCAGCAAAATGAAACTTAAGACAGTATATTCGTTTATTAGGGAAATGCGGATTAAGCATTGGGTAAAGAATCTATTAGTCTTTCTTCCCGCATTTTTCGGAAACGCTCTCACAGATTACTCTTTGTGGATAACATTGATCTTTGTTGTCTTATCTTTTAGTTTGATGTCATCCGCGATTTATTGTATTAACGATATTCATGACTTAGACAAAGACCGCCTGCATCCTGTAAAAAAGCACAGACCTATAGCTTCTGGCGATATTAATGTTAGAGCAGCTAGTGCTTTTTCTTTGGTACTAATTTTGCTTAGCTACTCATTTATGGCTTTAGCACAACCAGTTCATCTAGTGAATTCCTTATTAGTCTTATCTCTATATATGGTTGTCAACCTTTTCTACTCTGTCGGCGGATTGAAAGATTATGCTTTGCTTGACGTTGCACTTCTGGCTTCCGGCTTTTGGTTACGCTTAATTATTGGTGGCACCGCAACAGGCGTATACATTTCCGAATGGTTGCATCTTGTTGTGATAACCGGAAGCCTCTTTATGGGCTTTGGTAAGCGTCGCGGTGAACTAAGACGCTCGGATAGCCGTACTAGAAGTGTGCTAAAAAGTTATAGCTCGGATTTTCTGAATATGGCAATGTATGTGTGTCTGACATTAACCATCGCCTTCTTTGCTTTATGGTGTAAAGAGCGTGGAACAACCCTACATAATGGTACTTCATTTATTTTACTCGTTCCAATATTCATTTTACTTTGTTTCCGCTACTGTATGGATATTGAAGGAGAAAGCAGTGACGGTGATCCTGTCAATGTAATCTTGGGTGACAAATTTTGCATCATATTGGCAATTATATTTGCAGTTATCCTTGCAGTGTTCCTCTATTTTTGAATTTGATATCTGATCGGAGGGAACCATGACAACCGCCATATCACTCTTTCTTCTCCTATTCATGACTCTATCGGTGGTATTATCTGCCACAGTTTTATTTCTACATTTCTCGTTATCAACTATTCTTTTGCTTTTTTCTTTTATTCTGTCTTGTATCATTGTTTGGAAATATTGTTGTCTCAAAAGACAGAATTTTATTATTGCCATATTGATCGGATTAGCAATTATTGTATGTTGCACGCTTTTTTCCAGTTTAACTATTGATAACACTTGGGATGGAGCGGCATATCATAAAAACGCTGTTGGTTTTCTAAAAGAAGGCTGGAATCCTTATTTTGAAACGCCACAAGACTTTCTTGACAACAAAAGTACGTTACAAAACGCAGATCAAAGTCCGCTACAATGGGTAGAAGTATATCCTAAAGGTACTTGGTATTTTGCTGCACTAGTTTATCAACTTACTGACTCTATCGAGGCAGGAAAATGTTACACTATACTTTTTGCGATAATCTTTGGCTTACAGCTTTTTAGCCACTGCTATAAAAACAAAATATCCTTGCCAGCCTCTTTCGCCATTGCTTGGATTGGTGGTGCAAACCCTATCGTTTTGGCACAATTTCAAACTTATTATCTTGA
>DWWE01000067.1 GCA_019119835.1 Candidatus Gemmiger stercoravium
AGACCTGGCCGACCCGGCGGCGCCCTTTGAAGCCATCGAAAACCGCGACCTGGCGCAGAGGCTGCTGGCCGGCCTGCCCCCGGAACAGCGGGAAGCCATCCTGCTCCGGTACGGGCAGGGGCTGAAATACCGCGAGATCGCAGCGGTCACGGGGCAGCCGCTGCGCACCGTGCAGAGCCGTGTGCGGAAAGCCCTGAAAACGTTAAGGGAGGGAACCCTATGAATTCTACCGACCTGCAACGTCTGCTGTGCCAGGGGCCGCGGCCCACGCGCCTGGCGCAGACCCAACAAAAATGCGCCGCGCTGCTGCAGGAAACCCCGGCGCGGCCGCGCACCGGGTTCTGGGCCTTTCTCTCGCAGGTATGGCGCTTCACCGGGGTGCCGATGTGGGCCGCCCAGGGGGCGGCGGCCGCGCTGTTTTTCCTGGCGGCGGCCGGGCAAAAAGACCTGGTGTCCTGGCTGCCGCTGCTGGGGCCGCTTCTGGTGGGGGCGTGCCTGCCGATCCTGTTTGCCGGCCCCCGCTATGAGATGGACGAGCTGGAGGCATCCACCTGCGTTTCCCGCGCAGAACTGGCGCTTGCCAAGCTGGTCCTGGCCGCGGCCGCCGACCTGGTGCTGCTGACCTCGGCGCTGGCGCTGGGCAGCACCCGGACGGAGAAGGCCCTGCTGCCGCTGTTTTTCTATCTGCTGGTGCCGTTTTTGTTCTGTGCGCTGACGGCGCTGGCGGTGCTGCGGCGCTGCCCGCGGAGCCACGGAACCATCTGCCTGGCGGTGTGCTGCGCCACGGCGGCGGGGCTGCTGGCCGTTCATCTTGCGGCGCCGCAGCTGTATGAAACCTCGGCGCTGGGCGGCTGGGCCCTTGCCTTCACCGGTTTCGGCGGATTCTTTGTCAGGGAACTGGTCTTTCTGCTCCAAAAACGAAAGGGGGAAGCCATCTGTGGAATTGCTGCTTGAAAACCTGCGCAAGGATTTCGGGGGAACCCCGGCGGTGGCCGGGGTCACCGCGGTTTTGCAGCCCGGCATTTACGGCCTGCTGGGTGCCAACGGGGCGGGGAAAACCACCCTGCTGCGGATGATCTGCGGGGTCCTGCGGCCCACGTCCGGCCGGGTGTGCCTGGATGGAATCCCCATCGACACCCTGGGGGCGGCCTACCGGGACAGGCTGGGCTATCTGCCACAGGAGTTTGCCGGTTATCCCCGGTACACCGCCCGGGACTTTTTGCTGTATATGGCCGTGCTGAAAGGGATGACCCGCGCCCGGGCCAAACCGAGGGTGGAGGAACTGCTGCGCACGGTCCGCCTGCAGGAAGCCGGCGGCAAAAAGCTCCGGACCTTTTCCGGCGGAATGCGCCGCCGGTTGGGCATCGCCCAGGCCCTGCTCAACGAACCGGACCTTCTGATCCTGGACGAGCCGACCGCCGGGCTGGACCCCAAGGAGCGGGTCCACTTCCGCAACATTCTGGAAGGATACGCGCAGGAAAAGATCGTGCTGCTTTCCACCCACATCGTCTCGGACCTGGAGGCGATCGCCCACACGGTCTTCCTGATGAAGGACGGGCAGATCCAAACCCGGGGGACCGTCCCGGAACTGCTGCGGCAGGCGGAGGGCCGGGTGTGGGAACTGACCGTGCCCGCCCGGGAAGGGGCGGCCTGGCAGGCGCGGCTGACGGTGGCCAACCTGCGCTATGACGGCGACCGGGTGACCCTGCGGATCCTGGCGGACGCAAAACCGGCCCCGGAGGCCCGAGCCTGCCCCCCCACGCTGGAGGACCTGTATCTGCTGTATTTTCCCGAGGAGGAAGGAGGCGACAATCCATGAGCCTGTTCTGGCAGGAACATAAGAAACTGTGGCGCTCTGGGCTGACCCGGCTGGCGGCCGGCGGGATGCTGCTGCTGACCCTGGGGCTGCAGATATGGACCATGCAGTGTGTGAACTTCGGCACCATGCGGGCGGACGGAAGCCGCCGGGCCAACGGGTATGCGAACATCCGCCAATGCCGGCAGTATGCGGCACGGTGGCAGACCCTCACCGATGAGACGGTGCAGGAGATGGTGCGCAGCTACCAGCAGAAGCTGGCGGAAAACCCGGACTTTGACGGGTACCTGGCGGATTTCGGCTTTTTGCAGGGGACGCTGGTGTCCTTTTTGTGGCCGGAGATGGAGGACCAGACCCAGCCCTACCCGGTGCTGACCACCTATTATCTGGACCCCGACCGGCTGACCGGCTTGTATGAGCGCCGCCAGGAAAAACTCGGCTATTACCTGGAGACCCAGTTTCCCGACCCGGCGGACCGGCAGTTCTTTCTGGACATGGACAGCCGGGTGGACAAGCCCATGGCCTACGGCTGGACTGCGGGCTGGTCCGCCGTTCTGGGCAACGGGATCGGGGGCTTTGGTCAGATGGTCCTGCCTGTGGTCCTGGCCCTGGCGCTGGCGCCTGTCTTTGCCGGGGAAAGACGGCGGGGCATGGATACGCTGCAGGTTACATCCCTGCATGGAAAAGCTGGGCTGGCCGTGGCAAAGCTCCTGTCGGGCCTGGCATTTGCGGTGGAAATTTTTGCGATGTTTGCGGCGGTTATGGTGGCGGTTCAGGCTGTCTGGCTGGGATTTGAGGGCTGGAATCTGCCCATCCAGTTGATCAAGATGCTGACCTCTGCACCGATGAATATGTTCCAGGCGGAATGCTATGAACTGGCGTACCTGTTCTGCTCGATGTTGGGCTTTGCCGGGATTGCCTTGCTGATGTCGGCGCTTCTGCCCGGAACCACGGCAGCATTGATCGCCGCGTTGCTAATAACCTGGGGGCCGCAGATCCTCAACCAGTATCTGCCCTGGTCGGTGCAGCAGTATCTGCGGCTGCTGCCCTTTGTGGGCGGGGCGGAGGACATCTTCCGGCAAAACCTGTACCACTGGTTTGGCCTGCGCATCTGGTCGCCCGGCCCGCTGCTGGCCATCCCGCTGCTGGTGGGCGCAGCCTGCCTGCCGGCCGCCGCCCTGGCCTGGTGCCGGAAGCGGAGCCGATAAAGGGGACAGGTATTTTTCTCGAAAACGCCCGGCTTTGCCAAAAACCCCGTTTCGGAATCGTATCCTAAACAGAACCACCGAACCAACGGGAAGGGAGACGCAGAGCATGGAAAGATACGAGGAAGCGGTTTTTGCAGCGGAACACCTCTGCAAAGAATACCGGCACACGGCGGCGCTGCGGGATGTGACCATCACGATCCCGCGGGGACAGATTTACGGCCTGATCGGAGAGAACGGCGCAGGGAAAACCACCCTGCTCCGGATCCTGTGCGGGCTGACCCGCCCCACCCGGGGGCGGGTGGTTCTGTTCGGCGCGGCAGACGCCGCCGGGCAGGAAAAAATGCGCCGCCGGATGGGCTGCCTGGTGGACGGCCCCGCCTTATACACCGACCTGACGGCTTGGCAGAACCTGAAAGTGCAGTGCCTGCAGCGGGGCCTGGCAGAAACGTCCATCGCCCCCACCCTGCAGCTGGTGGGGCTGGAGGCTGCAGGCGGCAAGCCGGCCGGCAAATTCTCACTGGGCATGCGGCAGCGGCTGGGGCTGGCGATTGCCCTTTTGGGAAAGCCGGAATTTCTGGTACTGGACGAACCGCTCAACGGCCTGGACCCGATGGGAATTCAGGAACTGCGCCATCTGCTGGAACGGCTGAACCGGGAACAGGGAATGACCATCCTGCTTTCCAGCCACATCCTCAGCGAGCTGCACCAGCTTGCCACCGGCTACGGTATCCTGCATCGGGGCCGGCTGCTGGAGCAGCTGACGGCGGAGGAACTGGACGCCCGCTGCCGGAAATATCTGCTGGTGCGGACCGACCGGGACCGGCAGGCGGCGGACATCCTTGGCCGGATGTTCCCGAAAGCACACTGCCAGGCAACGGCGGAAGGGCTGCGCCTGACCCCGGTGAGGGCGGACGCGGCCGCGGCGGTGTCCGGCGTGCTGGTGGAAAACGGCCTGCAGGTGCAGGAACTGGCGGTGCGCAGCGAAGGGCTGGAAGCCTATTTCACGGCGCTGGTGGGGGGTGACGGTCATGCCGATGCAGGCTGAAGCGGAAAGAATCAAGCTGTTCCATGCAAAAGCACAGCTCTGGGCTGTGCTGGGATTTGCCCTGCTGCTGGCGTGGTTTGCCAACAGCGGGACCCTGTATTTCATGGTGGCGGGCGACCTGCTGGACCCGCTGGCCTCCATCGGCTTTTTCAAGGATGTGGCCATGGCAAGCGGCCAATCCGGCCTGCAGCTGGTGCGCAGCTCCCAAAGCCTGACGGTGTTTGGCTGGCTGATCCCCCTCAACCTGTGCGTGGCGCAGTTTGCGGCGGAACGCCGAGCCCGCACGGATGAACTGCTTGTCAGCCATGGGGGACGTCTGGCCGCACTGTACGGTGCCAAATTCGGGACGGTCTGCGGGGCTTGCCTGGCCTGTCAGCTGGCATTTTACGGGGCCTGTTTTGTCCTCACGGCCATCCGGATGGGAATGCGGCCCGCGCCCGGGATCATCCTGCTGTTCTGCGCGGTGTCGGCGGGGAATCTCCTGGTGCTGGGGGCGTTTCTGGCCCTGGCAGCGGCCTTCACCCTCTGGCTGAACAACCGGGCCGCCGCTGCGCTTGTGACAAGCCTCCTCCCCCTGGCGGGGGTGATGCTCTACCAGGTTCAGTATGCGGAGTTTGACGCGCAGCCCCTTGTGATGCAGCTGGCGGCCAAGGCGATGCCCAGTTACTACTGGTCCCGGCTGTGTGCCTTGAATATCACGCCGTCGTTCTGCGCAGAGCTGGCGGTCTGGCTGGTTGCGGCGCTGGGGGCCGGGGCCGGGCTGGGCTGGCTTGCCCTTTACCGCCCACAGGCCGGAAAGCGCCGCCGGACCGGAACGGCGGAACGCCTTCTGCGCCGGCAGGGGAAAACCGCGGTGCGGCAAACGCCGCACCGGGCCAGCTCCTTTTCTGCGGCGCTGTATGCCCTTTGCCATACCAGTCTGCCGGTGCTTTTGGTACTGCTCGGCGGGCTGTGCGGGGCGTTTGCCCTGGGCGTCAGGGATTCCCAGATCGTGGATGCCACCTGGGCCGACGGCAGGCGGGTGGGGATCTTCCCCGGCGGGTCACTGCCTGCGGGAACAGCGGCCGATGCGGCGATCGGCACGGTCCTCTCGGCGGGGCTCCTTGGCTGGGTCGCGGTCATCCTTGTGGCGGTGACGGCGTTCCGCCAAAGCAAAACCGCGGGCGCTGCCCGGCTGGGGGCGGCCCACGGCGTCAGTCGAATCCGGTATGTGGTCGGCAGTTTTGAGGCCCAAACGGCTCTGCTGCAGGGCTGGTATGCGGTACTGTATCTTTTGCTGGCCGCCGCCGCGGGGGCCCTGGCCCAGCCGGCCCGGGCCGCGTCCTTCTGGGTGCAGAGCGCCTGGGTTCTGCAGGCGGGGTATGCGGCGGTCTGGCTGGTCTGCCGGCTTTGTCGGAGCGAGCTGGCCGGGGCGACCTTCTGTTTTGTGACGACGCTGGCCGGCGTGATCGTGAGCGTCTCTGCGCCGGACCCGGCGGCGGTCTCCCCGCTGTCCGCCCTGGTGTTTTCCGCCACGCCCATGCCCTATTGGCTGGCGTTGGGCGGCGGCCACTCGATCTTCTGGCAGGCCGCCGGCTATGGCGCGGGCGTCACGGCCCTGTGTCTGGCGGCCGGGCTGGTGCTTGCGGCGCTGCGGGATGCAGAGTAGGGGAGGGGCCCCGGGGCCGCAGCCCCGGGGCCCCTCCCGGTCAGATCAGGTCATCGAAGCAGATCTGCCCATCCTCGCAGCTGCGTTCCAGCTCCGGCGGCACGGCGGTCAGCAGCGCCAGCGCGGCCTGCGGGTCGGTCAGCCAGGGGCGCACCTGTTCGTGGGTGAGGATCAGCGGCATCCGGTCGTGGATGCCCTCCACCGAGGCGTTGGGCGCGGTGGTCAGGATCACATAACAGTTGGCGCCGTCCACATTGTCGTAGATGCCCGCCAGGTAAAGCGGCCGCCCCGGCGCCCGGAAGAAATACTTGTGCCTGCCCGCGTCCCACTCATAGTACCCGCTGGCCGGGACCACGCACCGCTGGGCCGCCATGCTGCGGCGGAACATCGGCTTGTCACAGACCGTCTCGGCCCGGGCGTTGATCATCAGCCCACCCCGCCAGCCGGGGATGCCCCAGCGCTGGTACTCGGCCACCACCTTGCCGCCGCTGGCAACCAGCACCGGCGCCACCTGGGTGGGCGCCACATCGCCCGCCGGCGGGAAGTTCGCCTCGACCGGGAACCGCCCGCGGCTGCGGCGCTCGGCGTCCCGGACGATCTGCTGCATCTCGCGGCTTTCCTTCGTCGAGAACTGGTAACGGCCACACATGGCAATCCCTCCCTTGCCTGAGGATCCCGAAAGTCACAAAGCAGACGTTTGTTTTGCGCAAATACTCCGACAGGACCGGCCTGGTCAGCCGGACCCCGTTTTGGGACGGAGAAAAACGGCTCTCGTCCCGCTGCGTCCGGCCGCGCTCCATCGGATAGATCCCGGGGCGGCCATGCCGGGAATGGAAACCCCACCCGCCCCGCTGCATCCATGTATACCTGATCATAGCATGGCCCAACCGGTGCGTCAAGGATCGGATCCCATGAAATGGCAAAAAGCAAGCGGAAGCAAGCCACGACGGGAGAAGGCCCAGCGTGCAGGCGTATGGGCGACCCCACCCCCACGCAGAAAACTTCATCATATCAAAACGCAAAGCCGCCCGTTCCCCGGCCGGGGGAACGGGCGGCTTGCGCTCATTTTACTGATGATGGTTCCGGCAGATCGGCCCGCGCTCCGGCGAAAGCCGGCGGGGACGGATCAATCCAGCTCCAGCGCACCGGTGTACAGCTGATAGTAGGTGCCGTGCTGGGCGATCAGCTGCTCGTGGGTGCCGCGCTCGATGATGCGGCCGTGGTCCAGCACCATGATCGCGTCGGCGTTCTGGACGGTGGACAGCCGGTGGGCGATCACAAAGGTGGTGCGCCCGGTCATCAGGGCATCCATGCCCCGCTGCACGATCGCCTCGGTGTGGGTGTCGATGGAGGAGGTCGCCTCGTCCATGATCATGACCGGCGGGTCGGCCACGGCGGCCCGGGCGATGGCCAGCAGCTGCCGCTGGCCCTGGCTCAGGTTGGCACCGTTGCCGCGGAGCACGGTGTTGTAGCCCTCGGGCAGACGGCGGATGAAGTCGTCGGCGCCGGCCAGCTTGGCCGCTGCGATGCAGTCTTCGTC
>DWWE01000008.1 GCA_019119835.1 Candidatus Gemmiger stercoravium
CATGCGTTGGAAGATGCCACCAAAGCGGCGCTTGCGGAACTGAATATGGACACGACCATAGACCATGTAACGGACTTCTCGCAGATCGCCGCCTATGGCGTGATGACCACCCCTGCCCTTGTGGTAGATGGCAAGGTCGTGTCCTATGGTAAGGTTTTGAAAAAAGATGAGGTAAAAGCCCTCATTCAAAAGGTCAGGGGATGACGTATGGGTCAAAAACCCAAGGTGGCGTTTATCTGCGTCCACAATTCCTGCCGGAGCCAAATCGCCGAGGCACTCGGAAAGTATCTGGCCTCCGATGTATTTGAAAGTTACTCCGCTGGCACAGAGACTGTGCCGCAGATCAACCAGGACGCAGTTCGGCTGATAAAACAACTCTATGGCATTGACATGGAGCAGACGCAATATAGCAAATTGCTGAACGAACTTCCGCCCGTAGACATTGTAATAACAATGGGGTGCAATGTGGCCTGCCCCTATCTACCCTGCAAGCACCGGGAGGATTGGGGGCTTGACGATCCGACAGGAAAATCAGACAAAGCATTTTTGGAGATAATCCAGTCTATCAAAGAAAAAATTGATAATCTAAGAAATCGAATAGAACACAACGCACTTCTTTAGTTGGATAGCAAATCCAGTCGGGGCTGTCAATGGTCGAGATGAACGGCGCACAAGTGCGCCGCCATTGACCGCCCCGCCCGGCCTTGCTCTGCGGTTATCAAGGCGGGCAAGCACCAGAAGTGCTTGCCCGCCTCCTTTGATTTTAGGTCGAATTGCGTCCCATGGTGGGATTGATTTCCGCCGGGGCGGAAATCAATCCCCTATTGCCTGGGAGCGTTTACGCTCCCAGGCGGTGGTCGAAATGGGTCTCGATTTGAGACCCATTTCGACAGAAACTTACATCAAATTGAGGGAAGTTTTGATTGTGGCCGTTTATGGCCTGAAACCCTTGCAATTTCTCGGTTTTTGTGATACTATTTTGATACTAAGAAAGCGTACTGCCTCAAATAAGCAGGCAAAACATTAACATATTTGCGAATGTTTTGCCTGCAAAATCACCCTAAATACGCTCCCATATATCTGAATTTGCCGAGTTCGAATGATTTCACAGGCCCGGAAAAGCCCGTGATGACTGGGCTTTCCAAGGTTTGATGCCCGACCTGGCAACGATTTGGCAACAGTTTTTCATGATTCATAAAAAGAGAGCTAACCGATTCTGCTTCGTCGGTTGGCTCTCTTTTCGTTTATGCTCTCTTCTTCCTTCGCGGCAGTGTCGAGCTGTGTCCGCAACCGCATTCCCCCCGCGTCAACAACCCCAAGGGCGCGGGGGGCGGCGGCCGGTCCGACCGGGCGGCGGCAAGTCGCTCTGCAGAGAAAGGAAATCGGAACTCTTTTTTCAAATGGCGGTTGATTTTCCCGGCAAGGCGGGGTACAATACAGGTGAGAGAGAAAAAATCATCTTCCGGAAAAATGTGTCGGAACTGGCACAAAGCGATAGAAAATACAATGAACAAATGTCTGTATTGCGGAAAGAAAACAGGAGATAATATAACGTATTGCAGCGATAAATGTAAAACTGAATACGAGAAAAGCGTGAGGCGTGACGATGGTAAAGCGAGACTTTTTGCGGTGGGGATCGCGGCCGGGGTTTTCCTGGTTCTGGCCGGAGTTTTTGTCGCATGGACGCCCCTGATCGGCGCGGCCATCGGGCTGATGGGGCTGACCGTGATCGGTCTGCCCCTGGCCACGCCGGAAACCATCGGCTGGCTGGGCTACCGGCCGGCCCGGCGGCTGGCCCGGGCACTGGGGGTGCTGCTGGTCCTTGTGGGGATCTGGATCTGCCTGTGAATGGGGGCAGGCCCCGCGCTGCGCGGGTCTGGCGCTTTCGGGCTTCAAAGCGATGACTTGACAACCACCGTGGCTTTTGCCGAAAAAATGGGAAACAAACGGCAAAAAAACGTAAAAAATGAGGGAAAGCCCGCCAGAACTCGATGGAATTTTTGACACAGTCGTGGTATAATGTAAAGTAATCAAGGAAGGGAGGGAGATCCCATGGGAGAAACGGTCAAGGGTCTGGTGCTGGCGGGCGGCGGCGCCCGGGGCAGCTACCAGGTGGGTGCCTACCAGGCTCTGCAGGAAATCGGCTGGCGGCCGGATGTGATCACCGGCACCAGCGTGGGCTGCCTGAACGGCGCACTGTTCGTGACCGGCAAGGTCGCCCAGGCCGTGGAACTGTGGAAAAGCCTGGACATTCACGGCGTGCTCGAAGTTCCCCAGGGCAAGAGCCCCGAGGAACTGGGGGATTTCTTCCTGGATGTGGTGCGCGGCGGCGGGCTGGACCTGGAACCGCTGGGCGAGACCATCGACCGCTTCATCACCGAGGAGGAGATGCGGGCGGCGCCCATCCGCTACGGCCTTGTCATGACCGAGATGAACACCCTGAAGAGCATCCAGTGTCCGTTGGAGCAGATCCCCCCGGGCAAACTCAAGGAATACATGCTGGCTTCCTCGGCCTGCTTCCCGGCGCTGCGGCCCCGCACCATCGACGGCGTCAAATACATAGACGGCGGCTGGCGGGACAACATGCCGCTGGACCTGGCCGCGGCCATGGGGGCGCGGCAGCTGGTGGCCGTGGACATTGAGGGCATCGGCTACAACCGGCCCAACCGCACCGGGCTGCCCACCCGGGTGATCCGCTGCCACTGGGATCTGGGCCCGATGTTCGACTTTGACGGCGAGCGGGCCGCCCGCAACATCACGCTGGGCTACCTGGACACGCTGCGGGCCTTCGGTCGGGTGGGCGGCACCGCCTATGCGCTGCTGCCCGACCGGGAAGGTTTCCTGACCGCCTTTGCCGGGGCCTACCAGAAGCAGCTGGCAGCGGTGGTGGCCCGGGCCCCCGCGCTGGCCATGGCGGAAACGATGGCCCGCCAGCGCAAAGGCTACCCGGCGCCCTTTGCCGATAACCTGCTGGCGCCCACCCGCGGGGCCAGCGCGCCGCTGGAACTGGCCGCCGAGCAGCTGGGCGTTTCGCCCGAAAGCCCTTACACGCCGCGCATGCTGGCCCTGACCCTGCTGGGCAGTTTTGACCGGGACCCGGCCGACCGGTTCCGGGTGCTGTTCGGCGCCGAGACCGGCAGTCCCCTGGGCGAGACCGCCATGGCGGCCGCCGCCCCGGATGAATTTGTCACGGCACTGGTGTGCCATACCCTGCAGCAGATGCGGTTCGTCTGACGCTGCCGGGTGCCTTTCTCCTCTACACAAAGATGGAGCGTTGATCTTATGCGTATTTTTACAGGAACCATAGCTTCCAGCGGGCTGGCTGTCGGGCCGGTGGTGCGCATCGACCACGGCATGGTCGGGCTGCACCGCATCGTCAGCGACCCGCATCGGGAGCGCGCACTGTATGATGCCGCCATCGTTCTGGCCAAGGATGAACTGATGACGCTGCAAAAGCACGCCCAGGACCAGAACGACGCCGACATCCTGATGTTCCAGGTCGCCTTGCTGGAGGATGAATCCTTCACCAACGAGATCGGGGATTACATCGCGGCCGGCGCCGGCAGCGCCGCGGCGGTGGAGCGGGCCGAGCGTATCTTTGCCGACCGGATCCGCAACATTGACGACGACTATCTCAGGGAGCGGAGCGTGGATGTCTGCGACGCCTGCCGCCGGGTGGTGGACATCCTGGACGGGCGCGCCCACATGCCGGTACAGATCAAGACGCCCAGCATCCTTGTATCCGACCTGTTTTATCCCAGCGACCTCTTTGCGCTGGACCGCAGCATGGTACTGGGCCTTGTCTCGGAAAAGGACAGCGTGACCAGCCATGCGGCCATCATGGCCCGCAGCATGGGCATCCCCGCGCTGTGCCGGGTGGGGGAGGGCACCGCTGTGGCGGCGGACGGCCACCGGGCCGTGCTGGACGCCGAGGGCGCCACCCTGACCGTGGACCCCACGGTGGAGCAGACCGCCGCGGCCCACCGCCGCCAGGCCCAGCTGGCCCACCGCCGCGAACGCCCCGACCCGCTGGTGACCAAACCCAACCGCACCCGGGACGGCACCTCCTTCACGATTCTGGGTTCGGCCAACTCCAGCTCGCCGGACGAGGTGCGGGTGGCCATGAGCAACGGCGCCAACGGCGGCATCGGGCTGGTGCGCACCGAGTCGATGATCCTGAACGGCTATGATGAGGAGCGCCAGCTGCAGGAATACCGCGCCCTGGTGGACTATGCCCGGGGCTGGCCGGTGGTGGTGCGGCTGTGCGACCCCGGCGCGGACGACGGCGCCCCCTGGGTGCAGACCGTGCAGACGCTGGCGGCCCGCAATTCGCTGTATGTGACCCAGGTGCGGGCGTTGCTGCGGGCCGGTCTGGCCGGGCCGCTGTGCGCCGTGGTGCCGATGATCTGCGGGGTGCAGGGCTGGGACGACTTTATGCAGGGGGTGGAGGAGTGCAAGACCCAGCTGCGCGCCGAGGGCCTGCCCTTTGAGGAGGACCTGCCCTTCGGCTGCATGGTGGAGGTGCCGGCCTCGGCGCTGGAAGTGGGCGAGATCATCAGCCACGGGGCGTCCTTCCTCTACATCGACCTGGACGACCTGGCCAATTTCATCTATGTGCAGCCCAAGAACGAGCGGGAAGAGCCCCGCAAGACCAACATGCCGGTGGTCAAGCGGCTGGTCCGGGATGTGCTGGACACCGCGGCGGCCAACAACACCCCGGTCACGCTGTGCAGCATTCCCCTCAACCAGCTGGACGGCATGGCGGACTATATGCGGCTGGGGGCCCGCAGCTTCTGTGTGGAAAACGCCGGCATCCCGGGTCTCAAGGCCAGTTTGATGGAACTGGACCTGTCCGGTCAGCGGGGGCAGGAAGCCTGACAAATTGACGAACACAGCCTTCGCCGCCGGCATACACTGGCGTGGGGGCAAAAAAAGCAGAGGCCCGTCCGGACCTCTGCTTTTTGCATGGCGGTTGTTTGGGCGGCCGGCGGGCGCCCTTTCACAGCTGGCACTGCATCGTGATCCCCTTGCGGTAGCTTCCGTCCCGGAGCTTGTAGGCCCGGGGCATTTCGCAGACGATGGCAAAGCCGAATTTCTCGTACAGCTTTCGGGCCCGGTCGTTGCCCTCCACAAAGGCGAGCTCCACGATCTCCACCCCGCGCTGCCGGGCCAGCTCCATCAGCGCGGTGAACAGCGCGGTGCCGACGCCCAACCCCCAGCAGCTCTGCCGGACGCACAGCGACACCACGGCCCGGTGACGGGTCTTCTCCATCGGGCTGAAATCGATCTGCGCGTTGCCCAGTATCTCGTCGCCGGCCGTGCAGATCAGCCGGGCGGTGTCCGGGCTGCTGCGGGCGTTCTCGATCCAGGCGACTTCCTGGGCCGGGGTGATGGTGAACTCCTCCGGATAGCGGGACAGAAAATCCGTCTCACCGAAACAGGCCCGGGCGCACTGCAGCAGTGCGTTCGCCTGCCCGGCGTCCGGGGTGGCGAGCAGGGCGCTCCGCCCGTCCCGCAGGGTCAGCTCTCTGGGTTCCACAATCATACAACTCTCCTCCTTACTGCGTATCCAGGTGTTTTATTCCAGATCGCCGGTCAGGGTCAGCACGGCGGCCAGGGCGGCCAGCGGCGCGGTCTCGCACCGCAGGATCCGCGGCCCCAGCCCCACCGGCACCGCCCCGGCCTTGACGGCCTGTTCAACTTCCTCGGGGGCGAACCCGCCCTCGCTGCCGGTCACCAGCGCGATGCGCCGGGGGAACGGGGGGCGGGCCAGCAGCTCCCGCAAACTCCGGCCGCCGCCTTCGTAAAAGAGCAGCGCCAGTTCCTCATCGGCCAGGGCGGCGCACACCGCGCCGAAATCCGGCAGCGGCATCTCCACTTCGGGCAGCCGCCCGCGGCCGCACTGTTTGGCGGCCTCGGCGGCAATGCGGCGGTACCGCTCGTTTTTGGCCTCCTCCTTTTTGGGGGCCGCCACGCAGTACCGGCTGAAAAACGGCACCACCCGGCCCACCCCCAGCTCCACGCCGTGGCGGATGATCTCCTCCAGCTTGCCCTGCTTGGGGTAGGCGGCGTACAGGGTGATCTCGGTGCGGGGCTCGGCGGTGCTGGGCAGCCCCTCGCTCACCGTGAACTCCACCCGGTCTGGGGCAATGGCGGTGATCTGCCCGGTGTACTCCAGCGCGTCCGGCCCGCACAGCAGCACCGTGTCGCCCGCCCGGGCCCGCATCACATGGGCCAGGTGGTGGGCGTCCGGCCCGGTCAGGGCCGCCCGGCCGCCGCCGATCTCCCGGGTAAAATAGCGGTGCGGCATCTCAGCCCTCCTTCTTGCGGCAGACGATGCACACCCAGCCGCGCTTTTCCCGCACTTCAAAGGGGTCCAGCCCGGCGCCGCGCAGGCCGGCCAGCACCTCCTCCTTGCGGGTGTCGATGATGCCCGATGCCACAAACACCGCCCCCGGCGCCATCAGCGCCGGCACATGGGGGGCCAGGCTCAGGATGGCCGCCGCCACGATGTTGGCGGTGATGATGTTGTACACCCCGCTGGCCTTGTCCGAAAGATCCCCCACCAGCACGGTGAACCGGTCCTGCACGCCGTTGCGCAGGGCGTTTTCGCCGGCGGTGCGCACGCACATCGGGTCAATGTCCACCCCTTCGGCGCAGGCGGCCCCCAGCCGGAGCGCCGCAATGGCCAGAATGCCCGACCCGGTGCCGATGTCCAGCACCCGTTCGCCGCCGCGCACCCGCTCGTCCAGCACTTCCAGGCACAGGGAGGTGGTCTCGTGGGTGCCGGTGCCGAACGCCATGCCCGGGTCCATCGTGATGACCGTCCGGTCGGTCTCGTACTCTTCCCAGCCGGGCACGATGGCCAGCCGCTTGCCGATGTCCATGGCGTGGTAATACTTTTTCCAGGCGTTCTGCCAGTCCTCCTGCTCCACGCCGGCGGTGGTCAGCTCGTAGGGGATGCCGGCGGCGTCCAGCCGCTCCCTGAACAGCGGCAGGATCTCGGCCGGGTTTTCGTCCGGCGCCAGGTACATGTGGACCTTTACAATGTCCCGCGGCTGGTCCAGCAGTTCCTGCTCGATCAGGTCCACATGGGCGATCTCCCAGGCCTGCTCTTCCAGGTCGCTGTAATCTTCAATGTAGATGCCGCCGTTGGAGACCATCGTGGCGATGGCCTCGGCCGTTTCGGCATACGGGTGGGGGACGGTGATCTGAATGTCGGTCCATTCCATGGAAGGTACCTCCTGGTCGTTTTTGTGGTTTGGGGTGTGTCTGAAAAGCAAGGCGCCGGAAGATCCGCCGGGGCGGAATTCCCGGCAGGTCTGATGAATCGGATATACCCTAATATTATAGCCGATTGTACAAGGCTTGGAAAGGGGCGTTGGGTATGAAACTTCGGCTTTTGTCACTGGAAGAAACCAAACGGATCTATGACCGCCATATGGTGCGGGACTTCCCGCCGGCCGAGCGCAAACCGTTCGCCTCCATCCGGCAGCTGATGGAGGCGGGGCTTTATGAGCCGCTGGGCGCCGAGGCGGAGGACGGCCGGCTGCTGGCCTACGCCTGGCAGACGGTGGTGCCCGGCTGCGCCAGCGCCCTGCTGGACTATTTCGCCGTTTTGCCCGAAGGCCGCGGCCGGGGCACCGGCACCGCGGTGCTGCGGGCGCTGGCCGCCCGCGACGCCCCGCACCGGGACAGCCTGATCATCGAATGCGAACACCCGGCCGAAGCTCCCGACCCGGCGGCGGCCCGGCGGCGCATCGGGTTTTACCTGCGGGCCGGGGCGCGCCCTACGGCGATGGAAAGCCGGCTGTTCGGCGTGCGCTACCTGATCTATGCAATGCCCTGCGGCGCCGCCGTGCCCGATGCCGACATCAACACCGACCTGCAGGCCATCTACCGGGCCACGGTGCCCGAACCCTATTACCGGGGCAATGTAATATTTTACGGCGCATAAGGGAACAATGGGACCAGAACGATGAAAAGGAAGTGTTCCCATGAAACTGGACCCCAAGCGCTATGACCGGATGGTCCGGCTGTTTTCGCCGCCCTCCCGGCTGGGGGCGGACTGCCTGTGGGCGTTTCTGGTGGGCGGCGGCATTTGCCTGTTGGGCGAGGTGCTGCGCTGCCGGTACCTGCGCATCGCCCCGGCCGAGACGGCGGGCGCCCTCACCAGCATCACCCTGATCGGCCTGGCGGCGGCCGCCACCCTGCCCGGCTGGTACCAGAAGCTGGCCGCCCATGCCGGGGCCGGCACGCTGGTGCCCATCACCGGCTTTTCCAACTCGGTGGCCAGCGCGGCCATGGAGTTCAAGTCGGAAGGCTGGGTGACCGGCGCCGGCGCCCAGATCTTTTCCATCGCCGGCCCGGTCATCACCTACGGGACCCTGGCCAGCTGGGTCTGGGGGGTGCTGTACTGGGTCATGAACCGGGGCGGGTGAGCCATGTCCATCCGCCGCAGGGACACCCTGCTCTTTCCGGACCCGCCGGTCATCGCCGCCTGGGCGGCGGTGGGCGGCAAAAAGGAGGGGGAAGGCCCGCTGGCCTCCGCCTTTGACGAGCGCATCCCCGATGCCGGCTTTGCCGCCGAGGGCTGCCGCAGCTGGGAACAGGCCGAAAGCCTGCTGCAGCAGCGGTGCATCCGCCGCTGCCTGCGCAAAGCCGGCCTGCGCCCGCAGGATGTGACCCTGGCCTTCGCCGGGGACCTGCAGGCCCAGTGCGCCGCCAGCAACTACACGCTGCGGGCGCTGGGGGTGCCCTTTGCGGGGGTGTACGGCGCCTGCAGCACCATGGCCGAAACCCTCTGCCTGGGGGCGGCCTTTGCGGCCGCCGGCTACAGCGAGCGCACCCTGGCCTTCACCAGCAGCCATTTCTGCGCCGCCGAACGCCAGTTCCGCACCCCGCTGCTCTACGGCGGCAAGCGCACCCCCACCGCCCAGTGGACCGCCACTGCGGCCGGCGCCTGCCTGCTGCGCCCGGCGGGGAGCGCGGGGGTGCCGGTGGCCGCCGTTACCTTCGGCCGGGTGCAGGACTATGCGGTCAGGGACATCAACAACATGGGCGCCGCCATGATGCCGGCGGCCGCCGCCACCCTGCTGGCCCATTTCGGCGCCTGCGGCAGCGGCCCTGAGGACTACGACGCCGTGATCACCGGCGACCTGGGGGCGGTGGGCAGCGAGCTGCTCTACACCCAGCTGCGGCGGGAAGGCTGCGAGCTGGCCAACCATCTGGACTGCGGCTGCCTGCTCTATGACCGGGACGAACAGCCGGTCCAGGCCGGCGGCAGCGGCGCCGGCTGCAGTGCGGCGGTGCTTGGCGCCTATATCCTGCCCCAGCTGCAAAGCGGCCGCTGGCGGCGGGTGCTGTTCGTGGCCACCGGCGCACTGATGAGCCGGGCCACCATCCTGCAAGGGGAATCCATCCCCGGCATCGCCCATGCCGTGGAACTGATCGCACCGAAAGGGGAGAGGGAAGGATGAACTATCTCTGGGCGTTTGTGGTGGGCGGGGCGCTGTGCGTGGCCGGGCAGCTGCTTGTGGACCTGACCAGCCTGACCCCGGCCCGCATCCTGACCGGGTATGTGGTGGCCGGCGTGGTGCTGAGCGCCACCGGCCTGTACGGCCCGCTGGCCGAGCTGGCCGGCGCCGGGGCCAGCGTGCCGCTGCTGGGCTTCGGCCATCTGCTGGCCCAGGGGGTGCAGAAGGCCGTGGCCGAACAGGGACTGCTGGGGGCTTTCACCGGCGGGCTCACCGCCGCGTCCGGCGGCATTGCGGCCAGCCTGGTCTTCGGGGTGCTGGCCGCTCTGTTCGGGAAAAGCCGGGACCAGAGCTGAACGCCCCGGCGGCAAAACAGGCGGCAGGCGCCCGCAAAAGGCACCTGCCGCCTCAGCGTGTCGAGGAACTCGACACGCTGCACAAGGGGCAACAGCCGCGCACGGCAATTGCCTAACGCGTCTGTTTCCCCTTGTGTATCCCCTTCGACAAAATTTTACGGCAAATCGCGCACTCGGAGCGGAGCTCCTCGCACACAATTTGCCGCAAAATTTTCCTGTCGGTGTCACTGTCGTCGGCGCATGTCCGCCGACAGCGACGATTTTAGATTTTTTCGCAACGCGCCAAAGGGGGGCGGCGCGCCGGCTCAGCGGAAGCGGTTCCGCCGGCCCAACCCATAGCCCAGCGCAAAGACAAGGACCATGAACAGGGTGCCGATCACATGGATGGCGATGTGGGTCCTGAGCCCGGCAAAGTTGGGCTGGGTCTCGAACAGGGAGGGCAGACGGCCGAACAGATAGGTGGGCACGGCGACCGGGAACATCTGGGAGGCCACCGTCAGCGCCAGGTTCCGGGTCTCATCGGTTTCCAGCAGCATCTGCCACAGAAAGACGCCCAGCGAGACAAGCCCGGTCCCGTTGCCGATGAGCAGCGCCGCCGGGGCACTCCAGCTGCTGCGGGCGTACATCCGCCCGAGAAAGAACCAGAACACCGTGACCAGCAAAGGCAGGACGAGGTAGAGGATCCAGCCGATGACGGGCAGGTGGAGAGTGTGATCGATCAGATACCCGACCAGGATCGGGACAAAGGTCAGCAGGAACAGGACGCTTTTTTTCATGTCAACTCCTCACTTTCTCGGGCCCGGGCACGGCGGCCCGCCTATAACGAAAATTCCCAACCGAAAGCCGGGGCCTTTGGTTGGGAATGTTTCTTTTGCAGGGATTGGGTCAATGCACGCAGCTTACTGCGCGGCGCTGACCTTGTTGTTGCGCTTGGCCATACGGCTGATCTTGCGGGCAGCGGTGTTCTTATGGATGACACCCTTGCTCTTCGCAGAATCAATGGCGGCAACGGCCGCACGGATCATGGCGTCCTTGTCCGCAGCGTTGCTGTCGATGGCAGCGTCTGCCTTCTTGATCACTGTCTTCAGGCTGGTCTTGATGGCCTTGTTGTGCATAGCCTCTTTCTTGGCCTGCACGACCCGGTCCTTCTGGGATTTAATGTTAGGCATTCGTTCCACCTCCTTGGTTGACCCATAACAGTACAAGCTATATTACCATACTTTTGCCCCCCTTGCAAGTCCTTTCCGCAAAAATTTTTGCTTTTTTTCGCCCCGGCACCCGGGTTTTCCCGGCGGACGGGGCTGCATATACTGGCGCGGAGGGGGTGTGTGTATGGACCATCTGCGCCGTGCGGGGCGCCGGCTGGGCTGCGCCTTGCTGGCCGGTGTGCTGACCGCCGCCGCGGCGGCCGGCGCCGCGACCGTACAGCCCGCCGGCTGGGTGCTGCGGGCCGCCGCGCTGCTCTTCGCCCCGGCGGCGGTGGAAGCGGTGGGGGTGCTGCCGTCGGAACCCGATCCCCCGGCCCTGGCCGCCGCGGCCGCCGTGCCGCCTGCCCCGTCGCCCTCGCCCGCCCCGCCGACCCCGGCCCCGGCCCCGCAGCCGACCCCGGCTCCTTCGCCCGGCGCCGAACCCACCCCCGCGCCGCTGACCACCGCCTCGCCGGACCTGGAAGACGCAGGGCCCATTGAAGCCCGCCACTACGGCCAGGGCAGCGGGGAAGGGTATGTGACCCTCGCCGCCGGCAGCATCAAGAATTCCACCGATCACTCCGACGATGCGCTGGCCCGGGCCGCCCGGGGGGAGCTGCCCTTCACCGTCCAGCTGGACAGCCCGGACCCCCAGGTGCTGATCCTGCACACCCATGCCACCGAGACCTACCAGATCTGGGAGGAACCTGTCTATGACCCGGACTTTGCCGCCCGCACCGCCGACACCAGCCTGAATATGTGCGCCGTGGGGGCGCGGATGGCGCAGGTGCTCAACGAGGCCGGCGTCAACACGCTGCACGACACCACCCTCCACGACTCGCCCAGCTACACCGAGAGTTACGGCCGCAGCGCCGACACGGCCCGGGCCTACCTGGAACGATACCCCAGCATCAAGGTGATCCTGGACGTACACCGGGACGCGCTGGAGGCCGACGGCACCCGGATCAAGCCGGTCTGCGAGCTGGAGGGAAAGACGGCGGCCCAGGTCATGATCATCGCCGGGTGCGACAACGGCGGCACCGTCAGCCTGCCCCACTGGCAGGACAACCTGAAATTCGCCGCCGCCTGGGAGACCGCCATGGAGACCGCCTACCCGGGCCTGACCCGGCCGGTGCTCTGCGGCTACCGGTTCTATAACCAGGATGTCACCACCGGCAGCCTGCTGCTGGAGGTGGGCGGCCACGCCAACACGCTGGAGGAGGCGGTCCGCGCCGGCGAGTACGCCGCCCGCGCCCTGGCCGGGCTGTTCGGGGCGGAAATTTAGCGCAATGCCGGCCGGGGGCTGTACATTTGGGCCTCTTTGCGCTATAATACCCCTATCTATCCGCTGCCCCGACCCAATGGGGCCCATCAGGATCTGACAAAGAGGAGAGGGAACGTCCATGGAATATTTGAAGAACCGGACCGAACTGGCATTGCTCTACACCGACACCCCCGCCCACGGCACCGTGGTGACCGTCTGCGGCTGGGCCAAGACGGTGCGCGATTCCAAAAAGATCGGCTTTATCTCGTTGACCGACGGCAGCTGCTACAAGCCCGTCCAGGTGGTGTTTGAGGCCGACAAGCTGGACAATTACGCCCAGGTGGCCAAGTGCGGCCTGTATACGAGCTTTGCGGTCACCGGCCGGCTGCTGCTGACCCCCGAAGCCCGCCAGCCCTTTGAGATCAACGCCGACTCCATCGAGATCCTCGGCGCCTGCGGCCCCGAATATCCGCTGCAGAAAAAGAAGATGAGCACCGAGTACCTGCGCACCATGACCCACCTGCGCCCGCGCACCAACACCTTCCTGGCGGCGTACCGGGTGCGGGGGCAGGCGGCCTTTGCGCTGCACCAGTTCTTCCACGACAACGGCTTCACCTACGTCCACACCCCGATCTTCACCGGTTCGGACTGCGAGGGCGCCGGCGAGATGTTCCAGGTCACCACGATGGACCTGAACAACATCCCCCGCACCGAGGAGGGCGCGGTGGACTATACCCAGGACTTCTTCAAGCGCCCGGTGAACCTGACCGTCTCCGGCCAGCTGGAAGCCGAGGCCCTGGCCATGGCGCTGGGCAAGGTCTACACCTTCGGCCCCACCTTCCGGGCCGAAAAGAGCTACGACACCCGCCACGCGGCCGAATTCTGGATGATCGAGCCCGAGATGGCCTTCGCCGATCTGGCCACCTATATGGATACCGCCGAGGCCATGACCAAGTATGTGGTGCGCTACCTGCTGGACCACTGCGCCGACGAGCTGGCCTTCTTCAACCAGTTCTTCGACAAGGGTCTGCTGGACCGGCTGCAGCTGGTGGCCTCCAGCGATTTTGCCCGGGTCAGCTACACCGACGCCATCGAACTGCTGCGGAAAAACGACGACAACTTCCAGTACAAGGTGTCCTGGGGCATGGACCTGCAGACCGAACACGAGCGCTACCTCACCGAACAGGTGTTCAAAAAGCCGGTCTTTGTCACCGACTATCCCAAGGAGATCAAGGCGTTCTATATGCGGATGAACGACGACGGCCGGACCGTGGCCGCCGCCGATATGCTGGTGCCCGGCATCGGCGAACTGATCGGCGGTTCCCAGCGTGAGGAGCGGCTGGACGTGCTGGAAGCCCGCCTGCAGGAACTGGGCCTGTCCGCCGCCGACTACGACTGGTATCTCGACCTGCGCCGTTTCGGCAGCGTCAAACATGCCGGCTACGGCCTCGGGTTCGAGCGGCTGCTCATGTATGTCACCGGCATCCCCAACATCCGGGATGTCATCCCCTTCCCGCGCACCTGCGGGGGCTTCTGATGGGCGCCGTCGCCCAAGCGCTGCTGCCCTGGTTTGAAAAGAATCGAAGGCTTCTGCCGTTCCGGCAGGAGCCTTCGGCTTACCATATCTGGGTCAGCGAGATCATGCTCCAGCAGACCCGGGTGGCGGCGGCGCTGCCCTACTACGAGCGGTTCGTGGCCGAGCTGCCCGACCCCGCCGCCCTGGCCGCCTGCCCGCCCGACCGGCTGCGCAAGCTCTGGCAGGGGCTGGGGTACTACAGCCGGGCGGCCAATATGCAAAAAGCCGCCCGCATCGTCTGCGAACAATACGGCGGCGTTCTGCCCGCCAGCAGGGAAGCGCTGCGGGCGCTGCCCGGCATCGGGGACTACACGGCCGGGGCCATCGCCAGCATCGCCTTCGGCATTCCGGCCCCGGCGGTGGACGGCAACGTGCTGCGGGTCTTTGCCCGCCTGTTTGACGACGACGCCGACATCACCCGCCCGGCCGTCCGGCGGCTGTTTACCCGGCGGGTCATGGAGCAGATGCCCCCCGACGCCCCCGGCCCTTACAATGAAGCGCTGATGGAACTGGGGGCGCTGGTCTGCCTGCCCGCCGCGCCCCGCTGCGACGCCTGCCCGCTGGCGGCGCTGTGCCGCGGCCGGGCTTCGGGCCGGGCGGCCGCGCTGCCCTGCAAGCCGCCCAAAAAGGAGAAGACCCGCCTGCCGGTGACGGTGGCGCTGGTGGAAAGCCCGGCCGGCCTTTTGCTGCAGCGGCGGCCGGCGGGCGGGCTGCTGGCCAACCTCTGGCAGCCCCCGGCCTTTGAGGGCCGCACGCTGACCCGGGACCAGCTGGACGGCGAACTGGCCCGGCTGGGGATCCGGGTGGACTGGGAAGCAGCCCTGCCCGCGGCGCGGCATGTCTTCACCCACCGCATCTGGGAACTGGGCGGCTGGCGGGGCCGGGCGGCCGCGGCGGCTGCGCTGCCCGACGGCTACGCCTGGGCGCGGGGCGAGGAACTGGCCGAGCAGTACCCGGTCCCCAGCGCCTTCGACGCCTATCTGCCCCAGGCCGGGCACCGGGAATAGGGCGGCGGGGGAGACGTTTCTCTCCAAATTTTTACTTTCCTGTTGTTGTATTCCTTTGGCAGGTCGGTTATAATAGAACAAACCGAAGGCGCAGCCGTCCCGCTGCGTCCATCAAACTGCAGGCTGCGCTGCGGCCTGCCGCTGGGAGGAAACACCTATGATGAAGAAATCCACTTTTGGCATCGCTCTGGCTTTCATCGCAGCTGCGGCTGGCGTGCTGACCGCTGTGGCCCTCTACCTGCGCCGCCGCGAAAAGGAACTGGACGAGTACGAGAGCCTGCTGTATGCGGATTCTGACTTTGATGAGGACGATGACGAGACCACCTACGCGCCGATCTCCCCCGAAGCCCCCGCCGGCGACGCCGACGGTGTGCAGGATGACGCCGCGCAGTCCTGAGTTTGCATAGTCCCCGGCAGACGGGCAAAAAAGCCAGGCGCGGCCCGGCGGAGGGCACAAGCCCCGCGGGCCGTGCCCGGCTTTTGCTTTCACCGCCGGGCGGCCCCGGCGACAGATGATTTCAAAAGGAGGGTGAACGATGAAACGACTGCTCCTGTGGGTGGTGATGGTCGTGCTGATGGTGGCGGTGCTGCTGGGCGGCGCCGGCGCCGCGCTGTACGCCATGACCGGGGAGAACAAACTCCCGTCCGAGCACCCCACTTTCGGCGGCACGGCGCTGGAACCCAACGGGTTCGAGTGGACGGTGCCGGTGCTGGGCGAATACCTGGAACGCCATTTCAACGAACCCACCAACCTGACCGTGCAGCAGCTGGGGGATATGGGGGATGTCCGCCCCGAACTGGTCCTGCCCGAATGGGCCGGCCGCAGCGAACTCACCCTCACCGCGCCGGACGGCACCGTCGCCCTCACCGGGGACGCCGCCGGCTATACCGATTTCGTCTTTTCACAAAACGGTGAATATGACCTGCAGCTCACCCTCTACCGGGACCACTCGGCCGAAGCGCCGGGGCTTTCCAGCGGGTGGTATGCCTACCATGCGGGCTTTACCGTCAATATGCAGCCCAAGGCGGTGCTCAGCACCGACAGCGCGCCCCAGGGCACCATCGTGGCCGTCTGGGTCACCGGCATCCTGGACGGCAGCACCCCGACGCTGGACACCGACCTGGGCACGGTCTGGTTCCGCCCGACCCAGACCGGCTACATGGGGTACATTCCGGTCACCTACAACGCCGAGGGCGGCGAACATATCATGACGCTGACCTGCGGGGAGCTGGTGCAGGAACTGACCCTCTCGGTCACCGAGATGAGCGCCACCACGGTGCAGACCGAATCGGAGCCGGAAATCGCCGGCGCCGGGGAGGAATACCGGAACGCGATCTGGCCGCTGTACACATCCAGCGAGTCGGGCAAACTCTGGCAGGGGGCGTTCGCAGCGCCCAGCAACAGCGCCGTCACCGTGCCCTACGGCGCCCGCCTGATGGCGGACGGCAGCTCGGCCGGGCGGTCCACCGGGCTGACCTACGGCAATGCCGAGATGGGCAGCCAGGTCAGCGCCACCCAGAACGGCACGGTGGTGTACGCCGGCACGCTGGCCTTGTCCGGCGGCACGGTGGTCATCGACCACGGCTGCGGGGTCAAGAGCTACCTGTTCGGCATGGGGGAGGTGCTGGTCCAGAAGGGCCAGTCGGTCACCAAGGGCGACCAGGTCGGCACCGCCACCGACGCGCACGACCTGATCTTTGAGCTGCGCATCGGCAGCAAGTCGGTGGACCCGGCCCCCGCCATCAAGGGGGCCAGCGGGCTGCAGTTTCAGGAAAACCGTTGATTTGTTCGGCAAGACCGTTGACATAGAGGATAACTCCCAGGGGTGAAGATTGGGTATGGAGGAGAAGAAGGATCAGGAGCGGGTCATCCCGCAGTCCCCGCAGCCGGAGGCATCGGCCCCGGCGCCGCAGCAAGGACAGGAGGGCGGCCGGCCTTCCGGCGGCCCCGGCAAGAACAGTCGTCGCCGTCGCCGCCGCCGCAAGGCGAAATCCGGCGCCGGGCAGGGGCCGTCCGCGGCGCCCGGTCGGGAAAAGACCGAGGGGGCGCAGCAGACGGCGCCGGCGGAAAAGCCCGCCGGCAAGCGGGTGCGCCCGGTCCGCCCGGCGGACGGGGAGAAAATGCGGCCTCCCGAGGCGGCAGAACCGGACCGCCCGGCGCCGCCGGAATCCCCGGCAGAACCGGAAAAAACCGAACAAACGCCGGCCGGGGCGGCAGAACCGACCGGGCGGCCGGAACCGGCGCCCGGTGAGGAGACTGCACCGGCGGCGGAAGGGCCGAAGGCGGCCCCCGACATGCCGGACCCGCCTGAGCCGGCCGAAGCGACGCCCCCGGCGCCGCCGCAGACCCCGGAGCAGACGGAGAAACCGGAGGACGCGCCGACCGGGACGGAAGAAACCACCGGGCAGCCGGAAAACGCACCCGAGGAGAAACCCGACCCGGCGGAGCCCGAGCCGGAGGAACCGGCCGGGACGCCCGAACCGGAGGAGGAGCCGGAGCCGGAGGAGGAGCCCGAGGAGACGCCCGAACAGCTGCGCCGCACGGCGGAGCTGACCCGCACGGTGCAGCTTTCCATCGAAAAGCTCACCGATGTGCCCGACCCGATGGAAGCGGTCGAGCCGGCCGCGGCGCCGACCCTGGCCGACCGTATGCGGGAAGGGCTGTGGCGGATGCTCAGGTGGCTGCTGCTGGTGGCCGCCTTCGTGGCGCTGGTGGCCGGCGTCGGCATCGCCTGGCTGTACAGCGGCGCTTCGGACGAAGCCATCCCCGAGGTGTCGGCTTCCTTCAACGGCCAGACGCTGGAGACGGCCTCCTCCAGCTGGCATGTGCCGGTGGTGGCGAACTTCTTCAAGCGCACCTATTCCGAAAAGAACTTCACCGAGCCCGAACAGCTCGACGATCTGGAGACCACCAGGGCGGTGCTGCGGGTCCAGGCGGACGGCTGCGATACCGAGCTGGAGATCACCGACGAGGCGGACCAGACCGTCTTTGAGGGCACGGCCGAGGAGTTTGAATCCTTCCGCTTCTCTCAAAACGGCAGCTACACCGGCCGGCTGCGGGTCTACCGGGACAACGACTCCCTGGACCACGAGGCGGGGGTCAGCGGCCAGCAGATCTACCTGTTCACCTTCCAGGTCCGGCTCAAGCCCGGCATCCGTCTCAACACCACGACGGTGCAGCAGGGCGGCGTGGCGGCCCTGCGGGTGAGCGGCATCCTGGACACCGAAACCCCCACCCTGGACACCGACCTGACCAACACCGGCTTCTATGAAGGGGAGAGCGGCTGGATCGTCTACCTGCCGATCGAGTATGACCGGGAGCCCGGCGACTACACCCTGACCGTCACGGCCGGCGGCTATACCGAGGAGCTGACCCTCACGGTCAGCCAGCGCACCGAGCAGGCCCGGGATGTGTCCAGCCGCAGCCGGCTCACCTCGCCCTATCTGGGGCTGGAAGACACCCCCGCCGAGGTGCAGGCCCTGCTGAACACCGGCGCCGCGGAGGCCGCCTGGGCGGAGGAGGGCTTTGTGCAGCCCTTCACCGATTCCATCGAGATCTCGCTGGCCTACGGCACCACCGAGTATGTGGGCCGCACCCGCACCCAGCGGCAGGCCGGCACCGGCAGCGGGCGCACCAGCACCAACATCGTGGTCACCGGCCGGCGGGGCGGGCAGCTGATCGCCCCGGCCGACGGGCAGGTGCTGCTGGCGGAAGATCTGGGCGGCACGGCGGACAACACCATCGTGATCGACCATGGCGCCGGCGTCAAGAGCATCTTCTACAACCTGCGCGAACTGTCGGTGCAGGAGGGTGAAACGGTGATCCGCGGCCAGCAGATCGCCACCACCAACCAGGCCACCATCGGCGAGGTGCGCATCGTCGATGTGCCGGTGGAACCGCTGAGCATCTGGCGCGGCCAGTGCGACGCGCTGCGCTACTACTGATCCGCCGCAGCGTTGCCCATATAAACTTGAAAGAGGCATCCCGCCATCGGGGTGCCTCTTTTGGTTTGCGGACGCCGATTCCGTGCCGATCGTGTGTCAGCCGCCGCGTTTCCGGCATAGGATGCCACAGAGAAAAGGGGTGTGGATCATGTCCGAATGGTTGTGTGTAGTGGGGCAGGACGCCCGCCAGCAGGCGGCGGCCCGGGCGCTGCGGCAGGCCGGCCTCGCCGTGGCGGGCCCCGAACAGGCCGGGCAGGCGCCGGTCATCCTGCTGCCGATGGGGGCAGCAGGCGATCGGGCGGAGGTCTGCCGGGCGGCGGTGCAGGCGGCCGCCCCCGGGGCGCTGGTGCTGGCCGGCCGGCCCGACGCCGCGCTGCGCCGGCTGGCGGAGCAGCGGGGGCTGGAACTGATCGACTACTATGCCCGCCCGGAGCTCGTCCGCCTCAACGCGGTGCCCACGGCCGAAGGCTGTCTGGCGCTGCTGCTGCAGATGCGGGACAGCACGATCTGGCAAAGCCGGTTCCTGGTGCTGGGGTACGGCCGGGTGGGGCAGGCGGTGGCCGAGCGGCTGCGGGCGCTGGGCGGGCTGGTGACGGTGGCGGCCCGCAGCGCCGAACAGCGGGCCGCCGCCCGCTGCGCCAACTGCCGGGCCGCGCCGCTCACCGCCCTGCCGCGGCTGCTGCCCCGGGCGGACGCCGTGGTCAACACGATCCCTGCGCCGGTGCTGCCGGCCGGGCAGCTGGCCCGGCTGCGGCCGGGCACGGCGGTGGTGGACCTGGCCAGCGCCCCCGGCGGCACCGACTTTGCCGCCGCCGAACGGCTGGGGGTGCGGGCCTGCCTGGCGCCCGGGCTGCCGGGGCGGTGCGCCCCGGTCACGGCCGGCCGGCTGATCGCCCGGACCGTGCTCAACCTTTTGAACGAACGGCGCACCGCGCCGGACACAGAGGAGTGAGGAAGATGGAACGTTGGACGCCGACGCCCCGGACCGTTGTGTTTGCCCTGTGCGGCAGTTTCTGCAGCTTCGGGGCGGTGCTGCCCCAGGTGGAACAGCTGCAGCAGCGCGGCTGGAACGTGCTGCCCCTGCTCAGCGCCAGCGCCGCCGCACTGGACACCCGCTTCGGTACCGCGGCCGACCTGAAGGCCACGCTGCGGGCCATGACCGGGCACGAGCCGCTGACCACCCTGCAGCAAGCCGAACCCCTCGGCCCCCAAAAACTGGCCGAAGCCCTGGTCATCGCCCCCTGCACCGGCACCACCCTGTCGCTGCTGGCCCAGGGCGTCAGCAGCACCGCCGTCACCCTGGCGGCCAAAAGCCTGCTGCGGGGCGGCCGGCCGGTGGTCGTCGCCCCCTCCACCAACGACGGGCTGTCGGGCAGCGCCCCGAGCCTGGCGGCGCTGCTGCAGCGCAAGCATTTCTATTTTGTCCCCTTCGGGCAGGACGACAGCTTCAAAAAGCCCAACAGCCTGAAAAGCGACTTCACCCTGCTGCCGGACACGCTGGAAAGCGCACTGCGGGGCGTGCAGCTGCAGCCGCTGCTGTTGTAACTTTTTGGGGCGGGCGCATATACTGGTTTGGTGGTATCGAGTTGGGAAAGGCGGTGTACAGATGGAACGGATCGAGATAACGGGCGGGCGGACGCTGGCGGGGCGGGTCCGGCCGGCCTGCGCCAAAAACAGCGTGCTGCCGCTGCTGGCAGCCACACTGCTCTGCCGGGAACCCTGTACCCTGTGCGGCGTGCCCGACCTGGCGGATGTGCAGACCAGCCTGCAGCTGCTGGCGTCGGTGGGCGCGGCGGTGGAGCGCCGGGGCCCGGACCTTTGCACGGCGCCCCGGCCGGTCCGGGGCCTTGTGCCCGACCCGCTGGCCGCGGCCATGCGGGCGTCGGTGTTTTACCTGGCGCCGCTGCTGCTGCGGGCCGGCCGGGTGGAACTGCCGCTGCCCGGCGGCTGCCGGCTGGGGCCCCGGCCCATCGACATCCATCTGGACGGCCTGGCCGCCATGGGCGCCACCGTCCGGACGCTGCCGGACCGGGTGGTGGTGCAGCGGCGGGGGGCGCTCCATGCGGTGGACTACACCCTGCGGCTGCCCAGCGTGGGGGCCACGCTGACCCTGCTCATGGCCGCGGCCTGCGCCCGGGGGTTCACGACGCTGCGGGGGGCGGCCTGTGAACCGGAGATCGCCGATGTGGCCGCCTTCCTCAATGCCGCCGGCGCCCGGATCGCCGGCGCGGGCACCCCGGTGCTCACGATCCGGGGCGTTGGCGGCCTTCTGCCCGGCGGGGCCCGGCACACCCCGCTGCCCGACCGCATCGCGGCGGCCACCTATGCGGCGGCGGTGGCGGCGGCCGGGGGGCAGGTCACGGTGGAGGGCTGCCGCCCCGCCTACCTGGGGGCTTTCCTGCAGTTCCTGCGCCGGGCCGGCTGCCGGGTCGAGGCCGGGCAGGACGGTTTCACCGTTGCCCGGGACCCGGACCGGCCGCTGCAGGGCGGGGTGGATCTGCGCACCGGCGCCTGGCCCGGCTTTGCCACCGACACGGCCCCGCTGGCCGCGGCGGTACTGCTGGGGGCCGAGGGCGCCAGCCGCATCCATGACGCGCTGTTCCAGAACCGGTTCGCCTGCGCCGCGGGGTTTGCGGCCATGGGTGCCCGGGTGCGGGCCAGGGGGCGGGACCTCTGGCTGGCCGGGTCCGACCGGCTGCAGGGCACCCTGGTCACGGCGCCGGATCTGCGGGGCGGGGCGGCGCTGGTGATAGCGGGCCTTTTTGCCGAAGGCTCTTCCACCGTGCTGGACCCCGGGCATATCCGCCGCGGCTATGCCGATCTGCCCGGCGAGCTGCGGCAGCTGGGCGCCGCCTGCAGGCCGGCCCCGGCGCGGGCGCCGAAGGCTGTGCAATACGGATAAAAAGAAGCCGGAAAACCCACGCGGATTAGACAAAAACGCAGACCTCGGAGTGATTTTTTTTCTTTTTGCGGCCCAGCTATTGAAATTGGTCGGAAGATTTGGTATTCTAATAATCAGTTATATGTAAAAAACACGGGATCGGTGTGTCCTGCGCGGGGGTCTCTGCCATCCAGGGGCCGCCCGCAGCCGCCGACCTACCGAAACAGAAACGTTTAGGGGGATACACTCATGGCCTTCGTTCTCGATGAAGAGATGCAGAATGTAACGAACATCAAGGTGATCGGTGTCGGCGGCGGCGGCGGCAACGCTGTCAACCGCATGGTGGAAGCCGGTCTCGGCGGGGTCGAGTTCGTGGCAATGAACACCGACCAGCAGGCGCTGATCAATTCGAAGGCGACCCAGAAAGTCCAGCTGGGCGCCAAACTGACCAAGGGCCGCGGCGCCGGCGCTGACCCGGAGGTCGGCCAGCGTGCCGCCGAGGAGAGCAAGGACGAGATCGCCAACGCCCTCAAGGGCGCCCAGATGGTCTTCATCACCGCCGGCATGGGCGGCGGCACCGGCACCGGCGCGGCCCCCGTGGTGGCCGAGACCGCCCATGACCTGGGCATCCTGACCGTCGGCATCGTCACCAAGCCCTTCAGCTTTGAGGGCAAGCGCAAGATGAGCCTGGCCGAGCAGGGCATCGCCAACCTGATGATGCATGTGGACAGCCTGATCGTGATTCCGAACGAGCGCCTCAAGCTCATCAGCCAGGAAAAGATCACCCTGATGAACGCCTTCGAGGCCGCCGACAACGTGCTGCGCCAGGGCGTGGAGAGCATCTCCAGCCTCATCAACATCCCGGCCTTCATCAACCTGGACTTCGCCGACGTGCGCTCCATCATGAAAGACGCCGGCTTCGCCCACATGGGCGTCGGCGTCGCCAAGGGCGCCGGCAAGGCCGAGAACGCCGCCAAGGCCGCCATCTCCAGCCCGCTGCTGGAGACCAGCATCGCCGGCGCCCGCGGCGTCATCATCAACATCACCTCCAGCCCGGACATCGGCCTGGACGATGTGGAGACCGCCGCTTCCATGATCACCCAGAGCGCCCACCCCGACGCCAACATCATCTGGGGTACCGCCTTCGACGATCACCTGGCGGACGAAATGAACATCACCGTCGTGGCCACCGGATTTGAAAACACTCCGGGTGTGGATGAGCCCATCCAGGCCGCCATGAACGCCCAGGCGGCGGCCCGCCCCGCGGCCCCCGCCAAGGAGCCTGCCCCGGCCCCCGCGCCGGAACCGGCCGCGCCCAGCGTGGACCCGGTGATCCCCAGCCCGGTGTTCAGCCAGGTCTTCAACACCGACATCGGCTCGGCCCCGTCCACCGACTCCAAGGCCAACGACCAGGAGGAAGAGGATGACGGCGACTACTTCAACGATCTGCTCAGCATCCTGAACAAGCGTTCCTGACCTGCGGGCCGCGCCCGGCGCTGTGGACGTTGTACCATGCCGCACCGCGGCCGGAAGTGTTTACTGAATGAGGAGGAACGCCATGCCGTCACAGGAACCATCCATTCAGGATAAGGGGTTCCGCACCAGTATGTTCGGCGGTTTTGACAAAAACGACGTGCTGGCTTACATGAACGCGCTGGCCAACGAGACCCAGCAGCGGGAATTGGAACTGCAGCAGACCATTGACGAGCTCAATGAACGGCTGGATACATGTAAAAAAGATCAGACCAGCGCCCGGATCTATACCGAGCAGCTGCAAAAGGAGCTGAACCAGGCCAACCAGCGGGCCGAAAAGGCCGAGAAGGCCAGCGCCGAGGCCAAGGCCAAGCTGGAGGACGCCCAGAACCAGCTCAAGACCCTGCAGGGCAAGTTCAAGGAATGCCAGCAGGCGGGCCGCGCCTGGCAGTTCCGCTGCCATGACCTGGAAAAGCAGGTCAAGGAGATGGAGGACATGATCCCCAAAGGCGGGATGCCCGCCCCCAGGCAGCCGGAACCGGAAGCCCCGCCCAAGCCCCGGGAACAGCCTGCGCCTGAACCGCCGGCCCCCGTGGCGCCGCCCCCTGTGGCGCCGGCGTCCGTGCCGCCGGCCCCCGCCGGTTCGGTCACCGAGCAGGCCCGGGTGGAAGCCAGGAAGATCCTGGCGGATGCCCGCCTGACCGCCGAGAGCGCCGAACGCCGCCTGCGGGAGCAGGAGGAGGCCCAGAAAGCCCGGATGGCCGAACATGCCACCGCGCTGGAGGCCGGGGTCCTGCTGCTGCGGGATCGGCTGGCCCGGGTGGATGAGCGGCTCAACTCCGCCAGCATGGATCTGGAAAACGCCACCGGCGCCATCTATCAGGCGCTGGACGACACCAAGCAGGACCTGGATTCGCTGGGGGCGGATCTGCGCAGCTTCGGGCAGGGGAGCCTGCCGGACCCAGCTGCCGCCGACCCGGCCGCCCCGCGGGCCAAGGTGGCGCCGCGGCGGGTGCGCCCGGTGCGTCAGCCGGCCCCGCCCGCCCCGGTCAAACGGCTGCGCCGTGCGGCCCGCGGCCAGCGCCCGGTCTCCCAGGAACTGGGGGAAGCCCTCGACCGTCTGGACAAGTGACCCGGCCCAAGGGGCAAGGCCCCGCCCGCCGCTTTTCCCCGGCGCCGCGGGCTTGCCGTCCTTTCGGATAAGATCCCTCCGCTGCCGCCGGCAATTCCCCGGCGCCCTGGCGGAACAGACAAACTTTTATGGTTCGTCCGGAGCAGGCCGCGCAGCGGCCTGCTCTTTTCATTTTTGTTTCTGCATTTTCTGCCCGGCCCTGCGGGCATAAAGGAGGCCCTTATGTCCCACGAATTCCAGTTCGCACCGCCGCTGCGGCGGCTGACCGCCGCCGCCCGGGCAGCGTTTGGCCGCTGGCCGGCCCCGGTCCGCGCCCTGACCCTGGGCACCCTGCTGCTGGCTGCGATCCTGGCGGGCGGCGCCATCACCGCCTACGGCGGCCTGCTGCTGGTGGCCCTGCTCTGGGTGCTGTGCACCGGCTGGCTGTGGTGGCTGCTCGCCTATACCTGGCGCACGGCCTTCCCCGGCGAAGGGCTGCGCAGCGACCCGGCCTTTCTGCGGGCTTTGCTGGGCGGGGCAGCGGTGGGGCTGGCGGTCATGGCGGGGCTGGTGTTTTATCGCCGCACCGTCTATGCCACCGACGCCGTCAACTATTTTGCCAAGCAGAACCTGCTGTTCAACAGTTTCTCCACCAGCGGGTTCTACGGGGTCAGCAACCTGCTGGAAAACCTGCTCACGGCGGACTACAAGATGTTCATGAACCTCTTCATCAGTCTGCCGTACCTGTTTTTGCCCCGCAACCTCAATACCTTCATGGTCTGCTACGGCCTGACCTGTTTTGTGCCGATGTGGACCGCGCTGCTGATGCTGGCCCGCAAGGCGGCCGCCGCCTTCCCCGGGGTGCGCCGGGGCTGGTACTACGCCGCCTGTATGGCCGCCATGGTGCTGTGGCCGATGTTTCTGTGGCCGGCCACCCACGGCCTGCCGGACGCCTTCGGGCTGACCTTTGCGGCGGTGATCCTGCTGCTGGGGGCGGACCTGCGGTTTGAAACGCTGCCCCCGGCCCGGCTGCTGGCCCTGTTTGCCGCCACCTTCGCCCTGATCCTGACCCGCCGCTGGTATATGTTCTGGGTCCTGGCCTTCTATGTCTGCTACGCGGCGGCGCTGCTGCTGCGGGCGGCCCGGCGCGGGGTCTTCGGCCGGGTGCTGGCCAACCTGCTCAAATTCGGCATCCCGTCGGTGGTCCTCACGGTGGCGGCGCTGCTGCCCACCTTCCGCACCATCCTCACCACCGACTACGCCGACATCTACGGCGCCTATTACGGCGGCGGCTTCCTTGTGAACTGCGCGGCCCAGGCCGGCCGCCAGGGCTGGATCTGGCTGGCGCTCTGCGCAGCGGGGTTCGCGGGGCTGCTGGCCCGCCCGGCGCTGCGGGGCGGTGTGGCAGTCACGGGGCTGACCTCGCTGCTGGCCATGGTGCTGTTCACCCGCACCCAGTCGCTGGGGGACCACCAGAGCCTGCTGCTGGCCCCGGCTTACCTGCTGGGCCTGTTCGGCTGTGCGGCGCTGGTCTGCGGGCTGCGGCGGGTTGCGGCGGCCCGGGTGGGGGCGGCGGCGATGATCGCCTTTTACGCCCTCAACTGCGCCAATGCGCTGCGCATTCCCGGCGCCAGCCTGACCACCCCGCTTTTGAGCGACGAAAGCCTGGACATCACCTGCCGCACCGACCTGGACCAGATGCAGGCGGTGACCGACTTTGTGCTGGAACACTGCGCCGAGACCGACACCGTCTACATCAATCTGGCGGGGGACGGCTACAGCGGTTCCACCTTCGCCTTCAGCGACCCGTCCCATCCCCAGCTGGAATCCATGATCCTGTGGGAGAACAGCGTGCCCTCCACCCACGGCTTCCCCACCGGCATCTGGTCCAGCAAGTATGTGATGGTCACCGACAAGGTGGACCAGGGCGGCCTGGTGGGCGGGGTGAACGCCGCGATCCGGGGCGACACGCCGGCGGCCGGCCATTACGCCTATGTGACCGAGTTCCCGCTGGCCGACGGCCTGGTTCTGTACTGCTACGAGCGCACCAGCCCGCCCGACCAGGCGGAGGCCGATTATTTCAAGCAGCTCTTTGCCGAGTATGACGCCCGCTGGCCCGAGATCTACAGCCAGCGGATCGACGCCTATCTGGCCGGCGAGACCGGGTGACAGCAAAACAGCATCCCCCGAACGGGACCCGCAGAGGAACCGTTCGGGGGATGTTGTTTTGCTGTTTGGTTTGGGGCCGGTCAGTGGCCGTTTTCCACCGCGCTGGTGCCCTGTTCCAGCAGATAGGTGGCGATCAGGTCGGACACATGCAGCTTGACGGCCAGGGGATAGCGGTTGTAGGCGTCGCTGATGGCGTAGCTGCCGCCCCGCACGGCGTCGTCAAACCCGCCCATGTGCCAGCGGATGGCAATGGCCTCGTCGGTCTTGAGCCGCATGAAATGCTCGATCAGGTAGACGCTCTTCTCCCCATGGCCATAGGGCAGCTGGTCGGCCACCTGGTAGAAGGGGACCTTTTCCCACTGGCCGGTGGCGTCGTTTTTCACGTTGCGGGTGCTGACCTTGTAGAAGTTCGCCTTGCACACGTCGTGCAGCAACGCACAGACGGCGAAGGACTCCCGGTTGTCCCCTTCGGTGAAAAAGTGCTGCATCATCGCGTTGTACACGTTGATGCTGTGCATCACCAGCCCCTGTTCGCAGGCGCCGTGGAACTTGGTGGATGCCGGCGCCCGGAAAAAGTCGGTGCCTTCCAGCCATTTCAGCAGCCGGTCGGTGCCGGGGCGGGTGATGGTCTGGGTGAACAGGTCCACAAACTGCTGATGATAGTTTTCCATCACAGATCCATCTCGTCCAGAATGCCCTTCAGCGTGGCCAGTTCGTCCCGGGTCATGCTGATGCCCTTGCCCATCTTGCTGCCGTCGGGGCTCCAGTCGCGGATGTCATACTTGGGGTCCTTGCCGTTCCAGCTGACCATGTTCAGCTGCCGCTCCCAGCCGCTGGCGTTGGTGGAAAGCACGGCGATGCGTTCGGTGATCTCATACCTAAATTCAGCCATAATGCAGTATCTCCTTTGTGTGGCCGGGCGGGGCCCGGCGTTCGGTCTTGTACCATCATACCGGATTCGGCGGCAAAATGCAAGGGCGGCGGCTCACTCTTCCACCCGGACGGCCAGCACGGCCAGCCGTTCGTCGGTATAGATGCTGGATGTGCCGCAGGTGGACAGGGTCAGCAGCTGCTGGCCGTACTCGGGCACCACGCCGGTGTCATACAGCGCCAGCTCCAGCATCGCATCCACCCGCTGCTGCCAGTCTGCCCGGCCGTCGGCGTCAAAAAAGGTGTAGTAGGGCAGGGCGTCGGCGCCCAGCTCGGTGCGCAGCACCGCCACCACCTGCCAGGTGCCCGGCTCGGTCAGGGTGTCGAAGGTGAAGGTGGGGTGCGCCGCATAGAAATCCGGGTCCTCATACCGGTCCAGCTCGCCCAGCATGCTGCCGTCGGCCATGTTGTGGCCGTAGATCAGCCAGTTGGCGGTGGCCGGGTCGTTCAGGCGGCACCGTTCATCCAGAAACAGCGACCCGGCGGTGGCGTACAGCCGGTCGAACCCGCGGCGCAGGTAGTATTCGTTGTTGCCGGGGGTCTGCATGACCGGGTAGTCGATGTCGGTGCCCTCAATGCGCAGCCAGCCCACCATGTCGGGGTTCTGTTCATACAGCGCCTGGTACTGGGGCAGGATGGACCGGGCGGTCTCCGGCGTGGCCGAAGCCTGGGGCGCCGGGGTGGACCGGGCCTCGGCGTCCGCCTGTTGGGTCTCGGCCAGCACGTCGGCGGTGGCGGGGCGCACATCCACCGCCACATGGGCGCTCTCGGGGGTCTGGGGTGCGGTGTGGACCACCGGCTCCGCCGCCGGGGGCTCCGGCTGACCGCCGCGGAACACCGTCTGGCGCAGCACAAGGGCCGCGGCGGCCAGCAGGGCCAGCGAACCCAGCAGACGCAGCACCCGGGCATGGCGGCGCTGCCGCCGCCGCAGCGCGATGCGCAGCCCGAAAGGGTAGTAGGCGCTGCTGCCCTGCAGCCGCCGGTATCGTTTGCGAAACGCCATGGCCGCCTCCTTTCTGCGGAATGTTCCGGGCGGGAAAAAGAAAAGGCGTGCAGACCCTGCGCCGCAGGGCCCGCAGCCCAAACGTCAGGTCGGCACGTCTGTGCAGATATCGGATCAGATACGCCGCAGCATCAGCAGCCCGGCAGAGGAAAACAGGAGCAGCCCCAGCACCCCGACAAAGTAGGCGGCGGGGAAGTCGCCGGTCTCGGGGGTGTCGGCCGTTTCCGGGGTCACGGTGGGGGCGGCGGTGGTTTCCGTCACCACCTCGCTGTTGGCGTAGGTCTCGGTCACGGTCACCGGTTCGCTGCGCACATTGCGGGAAGAGGACGCGGTGGGGGCGGCGGTGGCCTCCGGCGTGTCACTCAGTACGGTGCGGCTGCAGGCAGCGCACAAAACAAGAAGCGCGGCAATGGCGACCACGCATAAAAAACGCTTCAACGGGAAGCTGACCTCCTTCTGACAGCGGTTACCCCCTTCACAAGACAGGGGAGAACCGCTGTGCAAAGAATCCGGAACAGGGTGCCCGGGGCACCGTTTATCCAAAGGGTGGGCAGACCCCCACCGTCTATTGCATCACTATTGATATTAAATATACCATGGCGAGGCAAAAACGTCAAGAGAATGGCAAAAATAAGTTTCGAATCGGTAACAGCGCAAACATGGCAGCGCCCCGGGTCACCCGGGGCGCTGCGGTTATCGGGTTTTGGTGCGCTGGCGCAGCAAAAATACCTTGAAGCGGCTGTAGCCGTTCATCTTGTCGGTGTCAAACTCCTCGGTTTTGACATAGCGCTTGCGGGCCGAATCAAACTGCAGGGCGTCGCCGTTCTCCTGCACGTCGGTCAGGCGGCGGGGCAGGGCTTTCTGGTCGGTGTCAAACTCCGGCTCCTTCTCCCACAAAATGCGGCCGTCGGCGTCCAGCCCGCGGCCCCACACGCTGAACACCAGGCAGGCGGCCTCGCCGTAGCAGTAGCGCTCAAACTTGATGCGGCCGTCCAGGTAGAACAGTAGGCAGTCGCGGAAATGGGTTTCCAGCTCCTTCTCGTAGCGGCGCCCGCATCCCGGGCCCGCAAACTCGGCGGCATTGGCGGTCATGGTTCCAGCCCCTTCCCCACAGGGCGCGGCAACCTGTCCGCGCCTGGCTATTGAATGTTTGCTGTGCCTATTATACTGCTTTCCCTGGCAAAAAGCCAGCGTTTTTGCCCCCGTGTGCGGAAAACTTTGCCCGCCCTCAGGCCCGCACATCCCGGGCCCGCAGCAGGGCGGCGGCCGCGGCGAACAGCAGCCCGGTCCAGATCAGGCAGGCCGCCCAGAACACCCCGCCGCTGCCGGCCAGCACATCCTCCGATTTGTTGGAGTTCATCCCCATCTGCATCAGGGCGAAGGGCCATACCATCCCGAAGCCTTTGCTGGCCATCAGCATCCCGCTGACCCCGCCGGCCAGCCCGAACAGAACCGGCACCGCAAAACTGCGGATGAGCATGGCAATGAGCAGTTCCAGCGCGATGATCGCAAAGCTGCCCACCACCCCGCGCACCAGCCAGACCGCCACCTGCAGCGGCGGCCAGCCGGGCAGCCCGGCCCACAGCTTGCCGCAGACCACATACAGCACGAACACCCACCCCTGGGTGAACAGGGTGACCTTGGCCACCGCCAGGAACTTTGCGATGAACAGGTCCACCGGCGGCACCGGCGCCGCCATGATCAGGTTCCAATTGTGCCCCAGGTGTTCCAGCCGCCACAGGTAGGCCGCGTACACCCCCACCATCGGGGCAAAGAAAAACAGGGTGTAGAACAGGGTGTGCTGGGTCCACAGGTTGTACCAGGTGAAGCTGAGCAGCCCCAGGTTCTGCAGAAAATTGTAGCTGCCGTACAGGCAGGAGATCAGCGGCACCACCAGGAACACCAGCCAGATGGGGGCGCCGTGCAGTTTCTGATTTTCGGCGCGGATACAGCGCAGCAGCATGATTATACCTCCTTTGTCTGGATGGACCGGCGGCAGGCGGCTGCGCACAGCAGGCCCAGCAGCACCGTCACCCCCAGCAGCCACCAGCGGAAATCGGTCAGGTAAAAGGTGGTGATGCGGGTGTCCCGGTCCCAGTTCATCAAAACGCCGTTGAGCGGCACATAATACCCGAAGGGGACAAAGTAGCCGAACCAGGTGGGCATATACGCCGCAAACAGCCCGATCAGCGCCCCGCAGAACCCCACGGCCAGGGCGGTCACCTGGTTGCGGAACCGCAGGCTCAGGTAAAAGCTGAAAAAGTACAGCATCGCGTTCACAAGAAAGGCGCAGAGAAACAGCCAGCCGAACCGCACCGGGTCGGGGGCCTGGGTGCTGCCCTTCCACAGCCCCAGCGCCCACACGCCGGCGACTTCGATCAGGCAGACCAGCAGGTTTTCCAGCATTCCCAGCGCCGCCTTGCCGCAAAACAGGCTTTCCCGGCTTTGCAGGGTGAACAGCAGCTTGCAGGTCTCGCCCTTGGTCTCGCTGTCCCAGATGCGGCTGGCCAGGGCGGCCATGCCCACCGGCATCACGATGGCGTTCATCAGCGGAACGGCAAAATACAGCGCCGAGTAGCAGCTGGCCAGCTCTTCCGGCGTGTCCAGGTCATAGGTCACCGAAGCCCACAGCACCACCACCAGCGCGATGCCGGCCGCCACCAGCCAGTCGTGCCGCCGGCGGGACTTCTGCAGTTCGGCGCGGAAACTTCTCGTCATCATACGGCCGCCTCCTCTCCGCTGTCCGGTTCCCCGGTCAGGCTCAGGAAGATCTCCTCCAGCGTTTTGGTGCGGCGGGTCAGCCCCACCACCCCGGCGCCCCGGGCGGCCAGGGTGCGCACCAGCTCGGCCAGCAGCTCCTCCCGCAGCGGGGGCAGCGTCCACTCGCCGGGGCGGGCGCCTTCGGCGGCGCGCACGCCGCTCTCCCGCAGCACCTCGGCCGCCGCCCGCGGCCGCAGCACCCGCAGGCAGACATCCCCCCGGCTGTGGCGCTGCAGTTCGGTCAGCGGGCCCTGGAACAGCAGCCTGCCTCGGTTCACAATGCCCACCTGCTCCACGATCTGCTCCAGTTCGCTGAGCAGATGGCTGGAGATCAGCACGGTGGCGCCGCAGCTCTTTGGCATCTGGGCGATCAGCGCCCGCATCTCCTGGATGCCGGCGGGGTCCAGCCCGTTGGTGGGTTCGTCCAGGATCAGCAGCTTGGGCGAGCCCAGCAGCGCCTGGGCGATACCCAGCCGCTGGCGCATCCCCAACGAATACTGCCCCACCTTGCGCTTGCGGTCGCCGGTCAGGTGGACGATCTCCAATACCCGGTCGATGTCCTTGCGGGGCACCCCTTTCAGGTCGGCCACGATCTCCAGGTTTTCCTGCCCGGTCAGGTGGCCGTACCCGGCGGGGGATTCAATCAGGCTGCCGGTCTGCCGCAGCAGGGCCAGCCGGTTGCGGGGCGTCAGGGTCCGGCCCAGCAGCGTCACCTGCCCGGCCGAAGGGTGGATCAGCCCCAGCAGCATCTTCATGGTGGTGCTCTTGCCGGCGCCGTTGGGGCCGATAAAGCCGTACACACAGCCCTCCGGCACCGTCAGGTCCAGGTGGTCCACGGCAAATTGCCGCCCGTAGACTTTGCACAGCCCTTTGGTCTCGATCACAGTTTGCATGGTGTTTCGCTCCTTTGTCTTATGGGTGGGGGCCCGGTGCGGGGCCGCGGGGCGGCCGGTCCGGCGCCCCCTGACAGCACCCAGTATAGCGGGCTTTCCTTAATCCCTGCCGGCGCCTGCGCTTAAATTTGCCTTAATCTTTGCCCCGTCCCCTGTTCACCGCCCTGCCGGGCCGCTATAATGATAAAGGACAAAACGATGCCCGGCGGCACAGCCAGGCCGCCGGGAACCGAAGCATTTTGCTGAAAAGGGGGAAGCGCGATGCAGCGCATACAGGAAGCGGAGATCCTGCTGGTGGATGACAACCCCGAGCTGCTGACCCTGGTGGGTCAGGCGCTGGCCGGGGCGGGCTATACCTGCCTGCGCACCGCCGGCAGCTGCCGGGCGGCCCGCCGCGCCTTTGCGGCCCGGGCGCCGGAACTGATGATTCTGGACATCAACCTGCCGGACGGGGACGGCTTTACCCTGTTTCGGGAGCTGAACGCCGGGGGCGAGGTGCCGGTGCTGTTCCTTTCGGCCCGGGACGCCGACGCCGACCGGCTGTTCGGCCTGGGGCTGGGGGCGGACGACTACCTGACCAAGCCCTTTCTGACGCAGGAACTGCTGCTGCGGGTGCAGCTGATCCTGCGCCGGGCCTACCGGGCCCAGCTGCAGCAGGGGGCCGCGGCCCGGCTGCAGGTGGGGGACCGGGTGGTGGACCTGAACGACGCCACCGTGACCCGCCCCGACGGCGCGGTGCTGACCCTGACCGCCACCGAGCGGGGGCTGCTGCAGAAGCTGGCGGCCAACCGGGGGCACATCGTCACCTTTGACGCACTGTGTCAGGCGGTGTGGAATGCGGACTACTACGGCTATGAGAATACCCTGGGCGTCCACATCCGCCACCTGCGGGAAAAGCTGGAGGATGACCCGGGCAAGCCCCGCTGCCTGCTGACGGTGCGGGGGCTGGGCTACAAGCTGGCAGGGGAGGGCGTGTCATGAGGACGCTGGGCAGGCTGATTCGCCGCTATGTGCTGGCAGGGGTGGGCATCGCGGTGGGTATCCTTCTGCTCAACCTGGCCATCTTCCTGGGAATCGTGATCCTGGTGGGGTACCGGCAGGCGCTGCATCTGGACTACTTCCCCAGCGACATCGCCGAGTCCTTCACCCGGGAGGCGGACGGCACCCTTCACCCCGGCAGCGAACACACCCCGGAGGAATGGTTCGCCGGTTTTGCCTGGGCCATGATGCTGGACGACGAGGGCAATGTGATCTGGCGCTACCGGCTGCCCGCCGAGCTGGACCACCCCTACACCACCCGGGAGGTGGTCTCCTTTTCCCGCTGGTATCTGGAGGATTACCCGGTCATGTGCTACCTGACCGACTATGGCGCCCTGGTGATGGGGCGGGAACCGGGCAGCCTCAACCGGTACAACTTTTATATGTCCAGCGAGATCAGCAACACGCTGCTCTCCGCCATCCGGCCGGTGTTGCTGGCGGACCTGCTGGTCATCGTGCTGCCCTGCGCCCTGTTTGCCTGGGCGCTGCACCGCCGGCTGCAGGGGGTGGAAAGCGGCCTGCAGGAACTGGCCGCCGGCCGGCCGGTGCAGATCCGGGAGAAGGGGGCCACCGCCGCCCTGGCCCGCCAGCTCAACCAGACCAGCGAGCACCTGCGCCGCCAGGAGGCCATCATCGCCCGGCGGGACGCGGCCCGCACCGACTGGATCGCCGGGGTCAGCCACGACATCCGCACCCCGCTCTCGCTGATCTTCGGCTATGCGGAGCGGCTGGAACAGGACCCGGCCCTGCCGCCGGCCCAGCGGGCCTGCGCCGGGGCCATCCGCGCCCAGGGCCAGACCATCCGGGACCTGATCGAGGACCTGAACCTGACCAGCAAGCTGGAATACGGCGCTCAGCCGCTGCGCCGCGCCCGGCAGGGGGCGGCCCCGCTGCTGCGCCAGGCGGTCACCGATTTCTGCAACAGCGGCCAGGGGGAGCATTGCGGGGTGGAGTTCGCCCTGACCCCGGCGGCCGAGAGCGCCGTGCTGGACGCCGACAGCGCCCTGCTGCGCCGGGCCTTTGCCAACCTGCTGGGCAACAGCGCCCGCCACAACCCCGGCGGCTGTGACATCACGGTGCGGGCCGACGCGGCGGACGGCTGGCTGGAGATCACCTTTGCCGACACCGGCGCCGGCTACCCGCCGGCGGTGCTGGCCGTCCTGAACGGCGCCGAACCCGACCCGGAGACCCCCGCCCCCCACATTCTGGGGCTGCACATCGTCGAGCAGATCGCCAGGGCCCACGGCGGCCGGGCCGTGTTTGCGCAGAACACCCCCCGGGGCGCCCGCTGCCTGCTCAGCCTGCCCCTGGCCGACGTCCAGGCCCCCTGAAACCGACCCGAAACCGCCGGGAGGCACCCTCTTGCCAGACCGGCGGTTTTCCTGTATAATAATTTTATATGACTGTGTGAGATTATGCCCCTTCGGGATGGGCGGCGCGCATAGCAGACTGCAAAATAGGAGTTGGAACTATGAAAGGTATCATCCTTGCCGGCGGTGCCGGTACACGACTGTACCCGCTGACCATGGTGACATCCAAGCAGCTTTTGCCTGTGTACGATAAGCCCATGATCTACTACCCCCTGTCCACCCTGATGCTGGCGGGCATCCAGGACATTCTGATCATCTCCACCCCCACCGACACCCCGCGGTTCGAACAGCTGCTGGGCGACGGCAGCCAGTACGGCCTGCACCTGCAGTACAAGGTGCAGCCCAGCCCGGACGGTCTGGCCCAGGCTTTCCTGCTGGGGGAGGAGTTCATTGACGGCGACCCCTGCGCCATGGTCCTGGGGGACAATATCTTCTACGGCGCGGGTTTCTCCAAGCGGCTCAAGGCGGCGGCGGCCAACGCCGAGGCCGGCCGCTGCACCGTCTTCGGCTACTATGTCAACGACCCCGAGCGGTTCGGCGTCGTCGCCTTTGACGAAGCCGGCCACGCCACCTCCATTGAGGAAAAGCCCGCCCACCCCAAGAGCAACTACGCCGTGACCGGCCTGTACTTCTACAGCCGGGACGTGGTGGAAAAGGCCAAGCAGGTCAAGCCCAGCGCCCGGGGCGAACTGGAGATCACCACCCTCAACGATATGTACCTGCAGGACGGCAAGCTGGATGTGCAGCTGCTGGGCCGCGGCTACGCCTGGCTGGACACCGGCACGATGGACAGCCTGGTGGAAGCCGCCGACTTTGTGCGGATGATCGAGCAGCGCCAGGGCATCAAGATTTCCGCCCCGGAGGAGATCGCCTACAAGTACGGCTGGATCAACCGGGAAAAGCTGCTGGAAAGCGCCGAACGCTACGGCAAGAGTCCCTACGGCCAGCACCTGCGCAACGTGGCGGAAGACAAGCTGAGATACTGAGAAGGGGAGGGTGTGCATCCATGAAAATCCTGATCACCGGCTGCCGCGGGCAGCTGGGGACTGAATTGCAGCGCCAGCTGTCCAGCGAGGGCAGCGCGCTGGGCCCTCTGCCTGACCGGCTGCGCAAGGCCACCGTTCTGCCGGTGGACATCGACGAGCTGGACATCACCGACCGGGAGGCCACCGTGGCCTACATCCGCCGCCATCAGCCGGACACCGTCATCAACTGCGCCGCCGCCACCAACGTGGACGGCTGCGAGACCCAGCGGGACATGGCCTTCCGGGTCAACGCCCTGGGGCCGCGCAACCTGGCCATCGCCTGCGACAAGATCAACGCCCGGCTGATCCACATTTCCACCGACTATGTCTTCCCCGGCACCCCCAACGGGCCGGACGGCCGCACCCCGATGGATGAGTGCGCCCAGCCCGCGCCGGTCTCGGCCTACGGCCAGACCAAGCTGCTGGGCGAACAGTATGTGCAGCGGTTCTGCCGGCGGCACTTTATCGTGCGCACGGCCTGGCTGTACAGCTACTACGGCAAAAACTTCGTCAAGACGATGGTGAACCTGGCCAAGACCCACAGCGAGATCACGGTGGTCAACGACCAGCTCGGCAACCCCACCAACGCCGTGGACCTGGCCCACCATCTGCTCAAGCTGGCGGTCAGCCATGATTACGGCATTTACCACTGCACCGGCAACGGCGTTTGCAGCTGGTATGAGTTTGCCGCTGAGATCATCCGCCTGTCCGGCCTGCCCTGCAAGGTGAACCCCTGCACCAGCGCCGAGTATGCGGCCCAGCACCCGGCCAGCGCCAACCGCCCCGCCTGGAGCGCGCTGGAAAACCGTGCGCTGCGCTGCAGCGTGGGCGACGAGATGCGCGACTGGAAGGACGCGATCTGTGACTTTTTCAAAAACTGGGATGGAGAATAAACTATGAAGACCTATCTGATCACCGGCTGCGCCGGTTTCATCGGTTCCAATTTTGTCCACTATATGCTGGAAAAGCACGCCGACATCCGGCTCATCAACCTGGACAAGCTGACCTATGCCGGCAACCTGGAAAACCTCAAGGATGTGGAGAACGACCCCCGCCACATCTTCGTCCAGGGCGACATCTGCGACAAGGCCCTGGTCACCGACCTGATCGCCCGCTATGACCCGGACTATCTGATCAACTTCGCGGCCGAAAGCCATGTGGACCGCAGCATCAAGAACCCCGAGATCTTTGTGGAAAGCAACGTGCTGGGCACCGTCAACCTGCTGCAGTGCTGCAAGGACGCCTGGTATGACGCCGATGCCAAGACCTGGAAGGAAGGCAAAAAGTACCTGCAGGTCTCCACCGACGAGGTGTACGGCGCGCTCGGCCCCGAGGGCTACTTCACCGAGACCACCCCGCTGTGTCCCCACAGCCCCTACTCTTCCTCCAAGGCCAGCGCCGACCTGTTCGTCATGGCCTTCCACGACACCTACGGGATGCCGGTGAACATCACCCGCTGCTCCAACAACTACGGCCCCTACCAGTTCCCTGAAAAGCTGATCCCGCTGCTCATCAACAACGCCAAGCAGCACAAGAACCTGCCGGTCTACGGCGACGGGATGCAGGTGCGCGACTGGCTGTATGTCATGGACCACTGCAAGGCCATCGACATGGTGGCTTCGGACGGCAAGGTGGGCGAGGTGTACAACGTGGGCGGCCACAACGAGCGGCCCAACATCTTCATCGTCAAGACGGTCATCGCCCAGCTGCATGACCGCCTGCAGGACGAGGGCATCAGCGAGGAGCTGATCACCCATGTGGCCGACCGCCTGGGCCATGACCGCCGCTACGGCATCGACCCCACCAAGATCAAGGAGGACCTGGGCTGGTACCCCGAGACCCCGTTTGAAAAGGGCATCGTGCTGACCATCGACTGGTACCTGGCCAACCCGGAATGGATGGCCCATGTGACCAGCGGCGATTACCAGAAATACTACGAGCAGATGTACAAAAATAAGTGATCTTTCCCTTTTGCGCCCCGCCGGCACCCGCCGGGGCGCCCAAGGGGGCGGGCCGCATTGCGGATTTGCAATGCGGCTTTTTTTGTGGTATACTGAATCACAGTATGCCGCCCGTGGCGGTGCGGCAGCCAAAAACAACGTCGGCACAAGCCTGCGGGCTTGTCTTGCAATAAGGAGCATCTCATGGCAAATTCTCGTGAGGAACAACTGCGCAACAACCGCCGCCTGGCGCGGCAGCTGGTGGGCGCCGTGGCGCTGATCCTGGTGGTGATCGGCCTGTTCACGGTGCTGAACTGGTGCGTGGCGGCGCTGCGCGCCGCGCTGGATGACTCGGACCGCCGGGAACGCTATGCGGACCGGGTCTACGGCCTGGTCATGTTCGATGTGGTGCCTTTTGAAGATGCCAGCCAGGTGGATTCTTCCATCTTCCGGCAGGCGGCGATCTGGGGCATCGTCTACCAGGCCCAGAAAAACGGCACGCTGGACGACTATGAGCGGGACGCCCAGACCGGTTCGCTGATCCTGCCCCAGCTGGAGGTGGACACCTACCTGACCAACCTGCTGGGCCCGGACTATCCGCTGGTGGAAGGTGACTTCGAGACCGAGGAGTTCATCTATACATACGATGAGGAAAAGCAGGGCTACCTGGTGCCGGTCACCGGCTCGGTGGGCCTGTACACCCCCGAAGTCCAGCGCATCTGGACCGAGGCCGGCCAGACCCATGTGACGGTGGGCTACATCCCCACGCTGAACAACAGCACCAGCGGCGAACTTTCCCTCACGGCGCCCACCGAACCCATCAAGAATATGGACTTCATCTTCTCCCGCGGCGAGAACCGGCAGTGGTATCTGACCGCCCTGCAGGAGAGCGCCACCCAGCCCGAGACGGCGGCCACCGCCACCCCGGCCCCTACCGCCGGCATGGACAACCCCCAGGCGCTGGTGCAGGACAACCTGGATTCCACCATGACCGACGCGGCCGGCAGTTCGGCAGCGACTGACACCCAGGATCAGACTGCCGGGGACACGACCTCCGCCGAAGATACCGCCCCCGCCGAGGACACGGCGCCGGCCGAGGATACCACCGAAGGGGATACCGCCCCGGAGGAGACCGCCCCGCCGGAAGAGGGGGACACCGCCGCCAGCGAACCGGCCGAATGAGAACCGGAGCTGTCGGCAGCCAACAAAACACAGCGAACACGGCGGGCCGCCCTTCGGGGCGGCCCGCCGTGCTGCGCTTCATCGGTTCATGCGGGGGTGTCGGTGCGGCCCAGCAGATAGTCCACCGAGACGCCGTGAAAATCCGCCAGCCGGACCTTTTATGCTTGAACGGGCAGCTCCCGGCCGTCCAGCACGGCGCGGGCCAGGCGGTCCCCTTCATACCAGAACTGCAGGTGGAAGAAGGGGGCGCCCTCGTTCAGCAGTCGGAAAAAGATCTTGTCCCCGGTCCAGATGGGCAGCGCCTCCACCTTGTCCTTGTCCACCCAGGCCAGGTCGCCCTCGTCGCAGACCTTCTGCACGCCGGCAAACTGCCGGCAGGTGAACAGGTGGATGCGCTCGGGCTGCCAGGGCGGGCAGTAAAAGTCCAGGATCCCCCGGTAGTCCGGCGCCTGCATGGTCAGGCCGGTCTCCTCCCGCACTTCCCGCTGTACGCAGGCCAGGGCGTCCTCGCCGGGTTCGAACTTGCCGCCCACCCCGATCCACTTGTCCTTGTTCACATCCCGCTCCTTCTTGACCCGGTGCAGCATCAGGTATTGTCCGTCCCGTTCCAGGTAGCACAGGGTGGTCTGCAGCAGTTCCTCCATAGGGGGGCCTCCTTGTTTTACACGTTTGTCCCATTGTAGCACGCCGCCCCGGGCGGGGCAAGCAGCCGGGCGGGTATAAATTCCTTCCTTTTACAAAGAATACCATCATCGCCGGGACAAACATCGGCCACAGGCTGTAAAATGGAGGAATGAAAGATGAAGGCAACCGGAATAGTCCGCAGGATCGACGAGCTGGGGCGGGTGGTCATCCCCAAGGAGATCCGCCGCACTCAGCGCATCCGCCAGGGCGACGCCCTGGAGATCTTCACCGATTCCAACGGGGAAGTGGTCTTCAAAAAATATTCGCCGCTGCTGGGGCTCGGGCAGCTGTCCGCTGTCTATGCCGAAGTGCTGGCCAAGGACCTGGGGGTCCCGGTGCTGGTCTGCGACCGGGACGAGATCGTGGCGGCCACCGGCCCGCGCCGCAGCGAGATGAACGGCCGGCCCATCTCGGATTCGCTGCAGAAACTGCTGGCCATGCGGGGGCTGTACACCGCCCCCGCCCGGGCGGAAGGCCGGCTGCGGGCGCTGGAGCGCAGCGACCGCCAGGTACTGTGCGCCGCGCCCATCGTGGCCCACGGGGATGTGGAGGGCGGCGTGCTGCTGCTGGGCGCCCCCCAGGACCCGCCGCCGCCCCAGCCCACCGTCCACGCCCTGTCCATCGCTGCGGCCTTCCTGGCCAAATGGATGGAGGAATGACCTTTGCGAGCAAAGCCCCGCGCCTGCACCCCGGCAGGCGCGGGGCTTTGTGTCAAAACTGTTAAACTTTCAAAGAAGTTTGCAAAACCTCTTGACAGTTGGGAAAGGCGGGGTATAATAGATTTAGCACTCGGGAACAGAGAGTGCTAAAACCAAACCGGAAAGGGATGTGGCAGCATGGCAATGGATCGCCGCAAACAGCGGATCTTGGAAGCCATCGTTGCCCTGTATGCGGTCGATGGGGAGCCGGTGGGCTCCGGCCTGCTGGCCAACTACTTCGACATGGCGGTCTCCAGCGCCACGCTGCGCAACGAGATGGCCGCGCTGACCCGGCTGGGGCTGCTGGAGCAGCCTCACACCAGCGCAGGGCGTGTGCCAAGCCCGCAGGGGTACCGGTATTACCTGGACCACCTGCTGTCGGCCGCCGGCAGCTTCACCCTGTCCGCCCAGGACAGGGAACAGATCGACGATCTGTTCACCTCGATGGACGCCGAACCGGAAAAGCTGGCCCAGAGCGCGGCCCGCGCCCTGGCCGACTACACCGGCATGGCGGCGGCCGCCACCACCCCGCAGGCCGACGACCTCTGCATCGCCCACTTCGAGGTGGTGCAGGTCGGCCGCTACACGGCGGCGGTGCTGGCTGTCACCAGCGCCGGCGGCGTGCGCACCCGGGTGGCCCGGGTGGCGGACGGGTTCACCCGCGCCGACGCCCAGACGCTGGCCGCGCTGCTCAACCGCAGCCTGACCTTTGTGGTGCCGGAGGATGTCACCGACGGTTTGACCGCCGAACTGCTGGCCGCCACCGAAAGCCGGCTGGCGCCGGTGGTACGCGCCGCCGAAGCACTGGTGCGCACAAGGCCCCAGGTTTACCTGGAAGGCGCCCAGTACCTGGCCCAGAACAAGGCTGTCCGCAAGGAACTGGGCCTGCTGCTGGAGATCTTTTCGGACAGCAGCGCCGGCCGCACGCTGATCGAACCCCAGGGCAACCGGGTCACCGCCACGCTGGGCGAGGATGTGCGCCCCGAACTGCCGGGGATCTGCATCGTCAGCAAGCGGTATCTGGCCGGCGGCGGCCTTACGGGCACGGTGGCGCTGATCGGCTCCAACCGGATGGCCTATCAGCACCTGATCCCCATTCTGGACTATTTTGCATCAAAACTCGGGCAGTCCATGTCCGGGAAAAAGCAGGAGGAGCAAGTATGACCCCCATGAATGAAGAAAACAAGCAGGCGACACAGGAACAGCCGCAGGCGGAAACCGCTCCCGCCGCCGAGGCAGCCGCCC
>DWWE01000068.1 GCA_019119835.1 Candidatus Gemmiger stercoravium
TACATCGGCGGCGAGGAGGAAAAGAGCGAGCAGGAGCCGCTGAAGCTGTGGGGCCGCATCGAAGGCGACCGCATCCTGCCCGCCGACGGGCCTTCCTTCACGGCCCAGTGCCTGCGGGTGCCGGTCTCGGACGGCCACATGGGCGCCGTTTTTGTGAGCTTTGAGCGCAAACCCACCCAGGAGGAGATCCTGGCCGCCTGGGCCGGATTCCGCGGCCCGGCCCAGGAACTGGAGCTTCCCAGCGCCCCCAAACAGTTCCTGCACTATTTCACCGAAAACGACCGTCCCCAGCCCAAGCTGGACCGGATGCTGGAAAACGGCATGGCGGTGAGCATCGGCCGCCTGCGGCCGGACACCCAGTACGACTACAAGTTTGTCTGCCTGTCCCACAACACGCTGCGCGGCGCCGCCGGCGGCGCGGTGCTGCTGGCCGAGCTGCTGGCCGCCAAGGGCTACCTGGACTGAGGCAAAGGAGGGACGCGCTATGAAAACGCCTGTCTTTACCGGCGCCGCCGTGGCCATCATCACCCCGATGAACGCCGACGGCAGCGTGAACTACCGGGAACTGGGCCGCATCATTGACGATCAGATCGCCAACGGCACCGACGCCATCGTGATCTGCGGCACCACCGGCGAATCCGCCACCCTGACCCATGAGGAGCATTCCGAGTGCATCCGCTTTGCGGTGGAGCACACCGCCCACCGGGTGCCGGTGATCGCCGGCACCGGGTCCAACGACACCGCCTACGCCATCAAGCTCAGCCGCCACGCCGAAGCCGTGGGGGCCGACGGGCTGCTGCTGGTGACCCCCTACTACAACAAGGCCAGCCAGGCCGGGCTGGTCGCCCATTTCACCGCCATTGCCAAATCGGTCTCGCTGCCCTGCATCCTGTACAACGTTCCCAGCCGCACCGGCTGCAACCTGCTGCCGGCCACACTGGCCGAACTGGCCAAACTGCCCAACGTCAACGGCGTGAAGGAGGCCAGCGGCAATCTGGCCCAGGTCGCCGACATTGCGGCGCTGTGCGGCGACGAACTGAACATCTATTCCGGCGAGGACGGCCTGATCCTGCCGGTGCTGGCGCTGGGGGGCAAGGGCGTGATCAGCGTGCTGTCCAACGTGGCGCCCCGGTACACCCACGACCTGTGCGCCGCCTGGTTTGCCGGCGACGCAGCGGCCTGCCGGCGTATGCAGCTGGATGCGCTGGAGCTGGTCCACGCGCTGTTTGCCGACGTGAACCCCATCCCGGTCAAGTGGGCGATGAACCGCCTGGGCTGGGCCGCCGGGCCGCTGCGCCTGCCGATGTGCGACCCCGGCGAGGCAGTGCAGCGCCAGCTGGAGACCGCGCTGAAAAACTTCGGCCTTTTGAAAGACTGACCCCTTCCCCGTTGCCACAGCAGGGTCCGCCGTGTTCCGCCTTGGCGGGCCGTGCGGGCCCTGTTGTCCATTCCGCCTGATTTTCGGAAACTACAAACAAAAGGATGTGCAACCCATGACCAACATCATCATCCAGGGCATCTGCGGCCGCATGGGCCGGGCCCTGCAGGAAAAGATCGCCGCCCGCACCGACTGCCGCGTGGTGGCCGGCGTGGACCAGACCGCCGGCGCCGCCGGGGCAATCCCGGTCTATGCCTCGCTGCAAGACCTGCCCGAGGGGGTGCGCGGGGTCATCATCGACTTCACCGGCGCCGCCGGCGCCGTGGCGGCCGCCGACTACGCCGCCGCCCACGGCCTGCCCTGCGTGATCTGCTCCACCGGCCTTTCCGCCGGGGAGGAAGCCCGGCTGGAGGCCGCCAGCGAGCAGGTGCCGGTCTTCCGCAGCGCCAACATGTCGCTGGGCGTCAACGTGCTCATCGAGCTGTGCAAGCAGGCCGTGACCCTGTTCGGCGGCGAGTTTGACATCGAGATCGTGGAAAAGCACCACCACAACAAGCTGGACGCCCCCAGCGGCACCGCCCTGATGATCGCCGACGCCATCAACACCCGGGCGGGCGGCGCCTACGAGTATGTCTATGACCGGCACGAGGTCCGCCAGCCCCGGGGCCGGCAGGAACTGGGCATCTCGGCGGTGCGGGGCGGCGGCATCGTGGGGGACCACGACGTGCTGTTCTGCGGGCCGGAAGAGGTGGTCACCCTGAGCCACCGGGCCCAGAGCCGCGGCGTGTTTGCCGACGGGGCGGTGCAGGCCGCGCTGTTTGTGGACGGCCGCGCCCCCGGCTACTACACGATGAGCGACCTTTTGCGGGGGAAACTGGGATGAAACGAGCCTTGCTGTGCGCCGCGGCCGCCCTGCTGCTGGCCGGCTGCGGGGCCCCCGCCGCCCCGGCGCCCACCCCGGCGCCCACCCCGGCGCCCACCGCCACCCCGGCCCCCACGCCGGCGCCCACCCCGACGGTACAGTCGCTGCGGTTTTCGGCCACCGGCGACAACCTGATCCACGAAGGGCTGTACAACCAGGCCCGGGCCCGGGCCGAAGACGGCGGCTACGACTTTTCGGCCGCCTATGCGCCGATGCGGGATTTTTACGCCGGCTTTGACCTGAACTGGCTGAACCAGGAAACGCTGGTCAACGACGCTTACGAGCCGTCCGGTTACCCCTGCTTTTCCACCCCCGGCGACATCACCGACGCGCTGTACGACCTGGGGTTCCGGGTGTTCAGCCTGTCCAACAACCACAGCTATGACAAGGGCGCCGGCGGGATCGCCGCTTCCCGGGAACATTGGGCCGCCATGCCGGAGGATGTGGTGACCGCCGGCTTCTACGACCTCAGCGACCCCACCGCCGACCTGGCGCTGCAGACGGTCAACGGCATCACCATCGGCTACCTTTCCTATACCGAGCACACCAACGGCATCCCCACCCCGGCCGACACCGACTACGGCGTGATCTACCTGAGCCAGACCGATGTGATCGAAGCCCAGATCGCCGCCCTGCGCCCGGCCTGCGATGTGCTGGTGGTCAGCTGCCATTGGGGGGTGGAGGGCAGCCACACCGTCACCGACGCCCAGCGGGACACCGCCCAGTGGCTGGCCGACGCGGGGGCCGACCTGATCATCGGCACCCATCCCCATGTGACCCAGACCGCCCAGTGGCTGACCGCGGCCGACGGACGGCAGGTCTTTGTGGCCTACTCGCTGGGCAACTTCATCAGCGCCCAGGCCCAGGCCGACAACATGATCGGCGCGGTGCTGGGCATCACGATGGAAAAGACCACCCAGCCCGACGGCACCGTGACCGTGGCCCTCAAGGACCCCGGGCTGTACCCCACCGTGACCCAGTATGAGAGCGGGTACCGGGACATCCGGGTCTACCCCTACCCCGATTACACCGACGAGATGGGCGCCGCCCACGGCAACTTTACCCTGAGCCGGGACCAGATCCGCGGCGTGCTGGAGCAGAGCATCGACGCCGAGTTCCTGGTGCTGGACTGATTTTGTGAAAGGATGGGATGAACGATGTACGGTGTCAGCAAGATCACCAGCGAGCAGGACATCCTGCTCACCACCTTCCCGGGGGCGCAGTACAGCGCCCGGAGCCTGGCCGACCACCTGGAGGTGTTCGCCAAAGCCGGCATCGTGCTGGACATGATCTGCCAGAGCGCGCCCCGGGGCGCCGAGGTGGATTTCAGCTTCACCACCGGCTACCAGAACTTTGCCGCCGTGATGGCCGCCCTGCCCGAAGCCGCCCGGGCCCACCCGCCGCTGATCTCAGGCGGGTACAGCAAGATCAACCTGTTCGGCGAGGAGATGGTCACCAGCTGCGGCGTGGCCGCCCGGGCCCTGCAGGCGCTGGCGGAGGTGGGGGTGGAGATCGCCCTGATCACCACCAGCGACCTGGACATCTCGCTGCTGGTGCGCCAGCAGGACGAGGACACCGCCCTGGCCGCCCTGCGCAGCGCCTTTGCGCTGTGAGGCCGGATTCCCGACACGCTGCACAAGGGGCAACAGCCGCGCACGGCAATTGCCTAACGCGGCTATTTCCCCTTGTGTATCCCCTTCGACAAAATTTTACGCCAAATCGCGCACTCGTCACTACGTTCCTCGCACACAATTTGGCGTAAAATTTCCCTGTCG
>DWWE01000069.1 GCA_019119835.1 Candidatus Gemmiger stercoravium
GCCACCACCGAGAGCGGCGACGACGCCCTTGAGCCGGTGACCCTGAAGATCCTGTTCAAAGGCCCCAAGCCGGAAGGCTGGGACGCGGTGTACGAGGAATTCCTGAACCGCACCAGGGACACCCTGAACACTGAGCTGGACATGACCTTTGTGGAGCACGCCGACTACAAGGACAAACTCAACCTGGAAATGACCTCCGGCGCGGACTACGACCTGGTGTTTGACGCCAGTTTCATCCACCTGAAGGAGCTGGCGGCCGACGGCTACTACGCCGACCTGTCCGCCTATTTCAACAACGACGAGTACCCGGGGCTGAAGGCGGCTTTCTCCCCCGAGACGATGGAGGCCAACAAGTGGTACGGCCAGATGTGCTACATCCCGCTGTTCCGGGCCTATGGCACCGGCATCCCGGTGGTGTACTACCGCCAGGACCTGGCCGACAGCTGGGGCGTCGGCACCATTGACAGCATGGAGGACCTGGAAGCCTACTGGGCCGCCGCCAAGGAGAACGGGCTGATCCCCTTCTCGGCCCGGGATACCCGCGGCTTCTACCAGCTGTACACCATCACGGGTTCCTACCCGGAGACGGCGGACCGGGTCAGCAGCGCCGAGGCCGGCGTGCAGAACTTCAACATCGCCGGCTGCACCTTCTGGACCTACATCCAGGACGGCGAGGTCAAAGCCTGCGCGCTGGAAGGCTCCGGCGACGAGAATTTTGCCGACTTCCCCGAAGGGTACAACTACGACTTCGGCGCCGAGCGGTATGAGAAGTTTGCCGAGTGGCAGCAGGCCGGCTATGTGAGCGCCGACTCGATGACCACCAAGGACGCCGACACCCCGTTCTGGGCCGGCCAGGCGGCCTCCACCATCGGCACGCTGGATGAGTACGAGAACAACGCCAACAACATCACCACCTACTCCCCCGACGCGCAGCTCGCCACCTTCGTGTACATCGACTCCATCCGCAATATGGAGGAAGGCGCCTACCCCACCACCTACATCGCCAACAACGGCATGGCGGTGCCGGCTTCCAGCAAGAACACCGACCGCACGATGAAGTTCCTTGACTGGATGTTTGCCGACGCGGCCAACCACGACCTGTTTGAACTGGGCATCGAGGGCACCGACTGGGAGGCCCTCGGCGAGGACCAGTACACCGACCTGACCGGCTATGCCTCCGCCTTCCCCGGGTACGGCTTCACCTGGAACCCCAACTATGTCAAGTTCTCCAGCGCTTTGCCGGAGGATGTGCTGGCCTACCGCAAGTGGGAAACCCAGCAGACCAGCTTCACCGCCCAGCCGGTGACCGGCTTCTCCTTTGACTCCTCCTCCAGCGAGATGGCCACGATCACCGCCCAGGTCAAGGCGATCGCCGATATGGTGGGCACCACGAAGCTCCACGGCATCGCCAGCGACGGGTCCAACACCTACGCAAGCATCAAGGAGATGCTCAAGGCCAATACCGACGCCTGCATGGCGGCCGGCGCGGACCAGATCATGGCCGAGCTGATCAGCCAGATCAACGCCCACCTGGCGGCGTAACGGAACACGGCAGGAGAAAAAGAGTTCACGACACAATCAGCGGGCGCCCCCAGCGGGCGCCCGTTGTGCATGGATGAGGTGCTTTGTATGCAGAAGAACATTGACCTGCTGGCCGAATGGCGGGCGCAGCCGCTGCCCGGCGGGGTGCGCCTGGCTTTCCCGGCGCCGCCGAACGCCCGCGGCTTTTATGATGCGGGCTTTGTGCGCCGCAGCGACGCCGCTTTTGACGGGATGGGCTGCTGGGGGCTCGCCCTGACCGTCTCGCTCGCCGCCCCCGGCGCCGTGACCGTCACGGTGGAGACCGCCGACCGGGGGCCGCTGACCCTCACCGCGGCGGTGCCGGCCGCCGGCCGCCGCACCCTGCGGCTGCCCTGGCGGGATTTCCCGGTGGAGACCGCCGACGAGGCCGCCTGGCAGTTCATCACCGCCGTGGCCGTCACCGGCTGCACCCTCGAGTCTGCCCGGCTGCTGCGCACGCCGGGGCTGGCGGCCGAATGCCCGGTGCGGGGGCGGCACGCCCCGGCGGGGGGCACGGTGGTGTACCGGGTGACCCTGTACAACCCCGGCCCCGACCCGGCGGCCGTGCAGCCCCGCCAGGTGTTTGCCGGCTGGGAGGGCATGGCGGCAGCCTTTGACCCGCCCGCCCTGACCCTGCCCCCGGACGGGGAGGGGACGGTCGCCGTCCGCCTGACCCTGCCCGCTGGCATGGCGCCTGGCGGGCACGAGGACACGGTGCTGCGGTTCGTGCCCAACGGCGACGGCTCGTCCGCCGCCGAACTGCGCCTGTCCACCCTGTGCGAGCTGCCCCACCCCTACATTTACCACGATGCAGACGGCTGGGCCGCCGTGGCCGCCCGCCTGCGCGACCCCGTAAAGGGGGCCCGCTACCGACCCCAGTTTGAGCGCTGGCGCGCCGACGCCGATGCCTGGACCCCCGCGCCGCCCGCTCCCGGCCAGCCCTACTGCTATTACACCGACATCGAAGACTGCACGATGGCCTGCGGCTACCTTTACGCCATCACCGGCGAAAGGCGCTACGCCGAAAAGCTCGCCGCCTTCTTCCGATTTTTCACCGACGAACAGACCGGCTACCCGGCCCGGCTGCGCGGCTGCCACCAGAGCTATGTGCAGGAAGGGCACTTCTTCCAGCACCTGGCCATCCCCTATGACCTGATCTGGGATTCCGGGGTGCTCACCCCCGCCGACCACGCCGCCATCGAGGGCTGCTTCCGGCTGTACATGGCGATGCTGGACAAGGACATCCGCCGGGGGCATATCTCCAACTGGGTGCTGTCCGAAGTGACCGGCGCGCTCTACTGCGCCCTGGCCATCCAGGACTGGGCGCTGGCCGAGCGGTTCGCCTTCGGCCCCTGCGGGGTGGTGCAACAGTTCCGCTGCGGCACCTTTGGCGACGGCTGGTGGCACGAAGGGTCCATCGGCTACAACACCTGGGTGTCCAGCATGGTGCTGCATTGCGCCCGGGCGCTCAGGCCCTTCGGCATCGACCTGACCCATGCCTCCTTCCCGGTCAACTACAGCCGGTCGGTCAGTTCCTGCTACGGCGGGGCGGCCGGGGCCCACCGGCAGGGCGGGGCGGCCGGGTCCGGTCCGGCGGCGCTTGGCCCCGGCGCCCCGGCCGACCTGCCCCCCTTCGGGATGGTCAACGAAAAATGGGGCGGCTGGCGGCGCAACGCCCTGCGCATCCGGGATCTGTTCGACGCGCCGCTGCCCTTCCTTGACTGGCGGGGGGTGATGTTCGGGGTCAACGATTCGGACGAGAAGACCATCGACGGGGTCCATTTCGGCTCCACCTACGACCTGGCCTACACCTGCTACGGGGAGGACGCCTACCGGCGGGTGATCCGCAGCTTTGCGGCGCCCGACCCGGTGTTCGGGGTGGACCTGACCGAAGACAAGCCCGACCCGCCCCTGCCCGCGGCCGCCTGTTCGGACAACATGGGGCTGATCCTGCTGCGCAGCCGCACCCCCGGCCGCCCGGCCGCCGACCAGCTGCAGGCCGCGCTGCACTACGGCAGCCACGGCGGGGCCCACGGGCACTTTGACATCGGCAACCTGCTTTCGGTCATGCGCTGCGGCCGCAGCCTGTATAACCCCGAGTGCAACTGGTGGGGGTACCGGCACTTCCTGTACAAATGGCATGTGCAGAACTCCTTGACCAAAAACCTGGTCAATGTGGACGACAAGATGCAGCTGCCGGCGCCCTCCCGCCGGCTCCTGCTGTACAGCGGCGAGGCGCTGCAGGCCGCCGCCCTTGAATGGCGCTGCCAGTGGGCCTGGCCCCCCTACGGCGGGATGGACTACGACGATTCCCCCGGGGATTTCGCCAAGCGGCTGCGGATGAACGTGGCCTGGTTCCCGGTGGACCGGTCGCTGCCCTACGCCAGGCTCACCGGCTTCACCGAGCCGGTGCTGCAAAGGCGGGTGCTGGCTGTGACCGACGACTACCTGGTGCTGTTCGACTATGCCGCCGGCGAGACCGACCACCAGTACGAGACGACCTTCCAGCTCAAGGGGCTGCGCAGCCTGGACGCCCCGCGGCTCACCGACCTGGGGCACACCGACCAGTATTCCACCATACCCGCCTGCGACGGGCAGATGATCACCGACTGCCGCTGGTATGCGGCGGAGGGGGGCAGTGTGGCCCGGTTCTGCCAGCACTTTGCCGGTGACGACGGGGTGCAGCGGGGCGAGCGGAGCGGGCACAACATCCCCGGTGTGCTGCACACCGACGTCTACACCGCCTGGCCCCCCGCCACCACCCAGGTCACCGGCCAGACCGCCACCTACTTTGGCTGGCCTGCCGACCGGGACGGCTACAACCTGCCGCTGTGCTGGCGGGCCGAGGCGGACGGCGAGACGCTGGCCGAAGGCAGCCTGGACGCCTGGGTGCTGGGCCGGCAGGAACTGGCGGTTGACCTGGCCGGCCGGCGCACCCTGGCGCTGTGCATCAGCCAGGGGGATGTGCAGGACGAGAAGGGCCGGCCGGTGCGCACCCCGGCGGCGGCCTTCTGGGCCGGGGCGGTGCTGACGATGGCCGACGGGACCGCCCGGCGGCTGGCCGACCTGCCCTATGAGAGCGACAACACCGACCCGGGCCGGGGCATCGGCCGGGACTATGCCGGCGGCCGGGTGACCATCATGGGGCGGGAATACCCCGACGCCATCCCCGCCAGCCCGCGCAGCCACAACCGGGAAGGCCGGCTGACCTGGCAGCTGCCGGCCGGCGTGGTGCGGCTGCGGGCGGCGGTGGGGGCGGACGCCTTCCCCGGCGACGAGGGCGAGAACCGCCGCTTTTACGCGGTGCGCGCCCCCCGCGGGCGTACGGCCCGGTTCGTTACGGTCATCGAGCCCTACGAGAGCCGCCGGATGGTGCGCACCGTCCGGGCCGAGAGCGCCGACGAGCTGACCGTGACCCTGGCCGACGGCCGGGTGCAGCGGCTGACCCTGACCGGCCTTGAGGCCGGCGCGCCCGACCTGACCCTTGCGGAGACCGGCGGCCCCGCGCCCCGGCGGGAGACCGCGTCCCCCGACTGCGGCCCGACTGCGGAAAGTGAAGTTTGAAATGCAGCGCCCGCCCCCCGCGCCTCCCCGAAAAGTAACGATGCGCCCCAGCGTAAAAAGATCGTATTTTTTCCGCCGGACAGCCCTGGTATACTGGGCGCAGAAAAGCAAGCAGGGGCAAGCCCCGCGCCACAAGAGAAAGGATGGTTCCCGTGCCTACCGCAGCCAAAACCAAAAAGCGCCCGCGCAAGTCGGGCGAAGGCGGCCTTGTCGCCAACTTCCGCTATGACCTGAAGAACAACAAGGGCCTGCTGGGCCTGACCCTGCCGGCCGTGGCCTGGTTCCTGGTGTTCGCCTACGCGCCGATGCTGGGCCTGGTCATCGCCTTCCAGAAATACAGCCCGGCCAAGGGGATTTTCGGGTCGGAGTTCGTCTTCCTTGACAACTTCCGCTTCTTCTTCGGCTCCCAGGACTTTGTCCGGGTCACCGTCAACACCCTGCTCCTGAACACCCTGTTCATCCTGGCCACCAACTTTGTGGCCATCCTGATGGCCATTGCCCTGTCCGAGATCAAGAACAAGTATTTCAAAAAGGTCAGCCAGAGCGTCATCATCCTGCCCCACTTCATCTCCTGGACCGTTGTCGCGCTGCTCATCGAAGCCTTCCTGAAAACCGAGGGCGGGTTCGTGAACAACATCCTCGCCGCCTTCGGGGCCGAACCGATCAAGTTCATGCAGACCCCGGAACTCTGGCCGGCCATCCTCACCATCCTGCGGGTGTGGCAGGGGGCGGGGTACTCCTCCATCGTTTATTTGGCGGCCATCACCGGCTTTGACCAGAGCATGTACGAGGCCGCCCGGGTGGACGGCGCCACCCGGCTGCAGTGCATCACCCGCATCACCCTGCCGCTGCTGCGCCCCACCATTGTGCTGCTGCTGCTCATGGCGGTGGGCAAGATCTTCAACGGCGATTTCGGCATGGTCTATGCCATTGTGGGCAACAACACCCTGCTTTACCCCACCACCGACATCATCGACACCTATGTCTACCGCCAGCTGATGGAACAGTCCAACATGGGCATGAGCTCGGCCGTCGGGCTCTGGCAGTCGATCATGGGCTTCATCATGGTGGTCATCATGAACAAGGTCACCAAAAAGATCGACAGCGATTCGGCGCTGTTCTGAATACAGAAGGAGGTTTTACCATGTCCCGTCCTGCAACCTTCGAGCGTAACAAGATCCGGGTCACCGCCGGGGACCGCGCCGTGTCGCTGGTGTTCGGCGCGCTGGTCACGCTGTTCGCCCTGGCCTGCCTGCTGCCCTTTGTGCTGGTGGTGTCCGCCGCCTTCACCGAGGAGACCGCCCTGGTCAAAAACGGCTATCAGCTCCTGCCCAGCGAGTTCTCCCTCAACGCATTCAAGCTGCTGTCCCAGACAAACAACGTGCTGGACGCCTACAAGGTCACCATCTTCATCACGGTGGCGGGCACGCTGCTGTCCATGCTCTGCACCTGCGCCATCGCCTACGCGCTGTCCTGCCAGAACTTCCGCAGCCGGGGGGCGCTGTCCATGTTCTGCTACTTCACCATGCTGTTCAACGGCGGCCTGGTGGCCACCTACCTGATGAACACCCAGGTGCTCCACCTGCGGGACAACATCCTGGTGCTGATCCTGCCCAGCATGCTCAGCGCCTACAACATCTTTTTGATGCGCAACTTCTTTTCCGGCATACCGGCCAGCCTGTCCGAAGCCGCCAAGCTGGACGGCGCCACCGACATGCAGATCCTGTTCCGGGTGATCCTGCCCATCTCGACGCCGGGCATCGCCACCGTGGGCCTGTTCTATGCCCTCAGCTACTGGAACGAATGGTACAAGTGCATGCTGTACATCAGCGAGGAAAAACTCTACACCCTGCAATACCTGATCATGCGGATCATGCGGCAGATCAACTACGCCTCTACTGTGCCGGCGGATGTCAACCTCTACCAGGGCGCGCTGCCCACCTACTCCTTCCGCATGGCGGCGGTGGTGGCGGCCATCGGGCCCATCATCCTGCTTTACCCGTTCGTGCAGAAGTATTTCACCTCCGGCCTGACCGTCGGCTCGGTCAAAGGCTGAACGGAAAGGAGACCCTTATGCGGCAAGACACTCCTCTCTGGGCAGCCGGGACGGCTGACCGGTTCACGGCCAAGCTGCGGGAGGTCTGCCGGCGCAGCGCCGGCAAGATCCCGGCCCGGGCCATCGACGGCGTGCATGACAACAAGGCCGACGGCCGGGCGTACAACCCGGACGACGGGCTGTGCTGGTGGACAAACGGCTTCTGGGCCGGGATGCTCTGGCGCGCCTTTGCCAAGACCGGCGAAGCTGCCTTTGCCGAGGCCGCCCGCTCTACCGAGGTGCAGCTGGACGCCTGCTTCACAACCGGCTTTTACGGCCTGCACCATGACGTGGGCTTCATGTGGCTGCCCAGCGCCGTGGCCGACTATCGCCTGACCGGCGACCCGGACGCCCGCCGCCGCGGCCTGCACGCGGCCAGCCTGCTGGCCGGGCGGTTCAACCCGGCCGGGTTCATCCGCGCTTGGAACGACATCCCCGGCCAGGACAGCGACACCCGGGGCTGGGTCATCATCGACAGCCTGCTCAACATCCCGCTGCTCTACTGGGCCGGCGAGGAGACCGGCGACCCCCGCTATGCCAGGATCGCCCGCATCCACGCCGACACCGTTGCCGCCAACTTTGTGCGGCTGGACGGCAGCGTGCGCCACATCGTGGAGTTTGACCCCGACACCGGCGCCTTTGTGCGGGAACACGGCGGCCAGGGCTACGCCCGGGGCTCCAGCTGGACCCGGGGCCAGGCCTGGGGGCTGTACGGCTTTGCCCTGAGCGCCCGGCGCACCGGCGCGGTGCGCTACCTGGCCATGGCCGAAAAGATCGCTGCCTGCTTCATCGCCCACATCCCGGAAAACGGGCAGATCCCGGTGGATTTCTGCCAGCCGGCCGAGCCCGATTACAAGGACGACATCGCGGCGGCCGCCGCGGCCTGCGGGCTGCTTCTGCTGGCCCGCCTGGCCCCGGCCGAAGCCGAACGCTACACCGCCGCTGCCGAAACGCTGCTCCGCCGCCTGGCCGACACCGCCGACTGGGATCCGGACCATGACGGCTTTTTGCGCAACTGCTCGGCCGATTACCACGGCCAGCTCCACAACGTCAACTACACCTACGGCGACGCCTTTTTCTATGAAGCGCTGCTGGCCCTGGCCGGCTGCGGCGTCGATCTGTGGTGAGATCCACAGCAAAGAGGACACCCCATGCGCAGGATCATCGCAAGCTATACCCGGGGCGGCCTGACCGCCCTCTACCGGCAGGAGACAGGGGACGGCGCCGTCGAACTGCTTCTGCTGCCCGCCGGCCGGGAACAGGAAACTCTCCGGCAGGACTGCGCGGCCGCGCCGCTGGTGCAGGCCAAGCTGGCCGAGGACGACAGCCCGGCCTTTTTCAGCGGCGGCCGCACATTGCAAAGCGGCCCCACCACCCGCGCCCTGGCCTTCGCCGGCCAGCAGACGCGGGAATCGGCCGGACGGCTGACCGTCACCACGACGCTGCGCGACCCCCGCGGCCACCGGGCCCTCCACACCCTGACCCTGTTTGCCGACAACCCGGCGGCCGAGCTCACCACCCGGTACGAAAACGGCGGGGATGCCCCCGTCACCCTCGAACTGCTCACCAGCTTCACGCTGGGCAGCCTGTCCCCCTTTTCCGCCGGCCTTGCACCCGGAACGCTGCGCATCCACCGGATGCGGGCCAACTGGAGCGCCGAGGGCCGGCTGGTCACCGAACCGGCCGAGGACCTGCAGCTGGAACCCAGCTGGAAGAACTATTCGGCCAACAACCTGCGGTTCGGCTGCATCGGCAACTATCCGGTGCAGGGGTTCGTGCCCTTCTGCGGGGTGGAGGACACCGTCCACGGTGTGACCTGGGCCGCCGCCACCACCCATGCCTCCAGCTGGCAGATGGAACTGACCCGCCAGGACCTGGGGCTGCGGCTGGCCGGCGGCCTGGCCGACCGGGAGTTCGGGCAATGGTACAAGACCCTCGCCCCCGGCGAGGGGTTCACCGCCCCCAAAGCCGTGGTCACGGCGGTGGCGGGCGGTGTGGACCGGGCGGCCGAAGCCCTGGCCGAAAACACCCGCCGGACCATTGAGCCGGGTCTGCCCGCCCCCGAGCGGGCCATGCCGGTGCTCTTCAACGAATTCTGCGCCACCTGGGGCGAACCCACCGAACAGAAGGTGCTGGCCCAGGTGGAGGCCCTGCGCAGGAACAACGCCGGCGTCGGCGTCTATGTGATCGACGCCGGCTGGTTTGACGACGAAGCCTTTGAGGCGGCCAGCCGGTTCGGCAAATGGCAGGTCAGCCGCAAAGCCTTCCCCCGCGGGCTCGGGCCGGTGGTGGAGGCGATCCACGCCGCCGGGATGCAGGCGGGCGTCTGGTTTGAGTTCGAGGTGGCCGGGCGCAGCGAACCGGACTGTTTTGCCAAAACCGAGTGGCAGCTCAGGCGGGACGGCCGGCCCATCACGGTGGGGGACCGGCGGTTCTGGGATTTCCGCACCCCGGCCGTCGTCGAGTATCTGGCCGAGCGGGTCATCGGCTTTTTGCGCCGGGAATCCCTTGACTACATCAAGATCGACTACAACGAGGACACCGGCCCCGGCTGCGACGGCGCCGAAAGCCCCGGCGAAGCCCTGCGCGCCCACATCGAGGCGGTGCAGCGCTTCTATGCCCGCATCCGGCGGGAGCTGCCCGGCGTGACGGTGGAACTCTGCGCTTCGGGCGGGCACCGGCTCTGCCACAGCTTTCTCGAGCTGGCCTGCATGGCCAGCTTCTCCGACGCCCACGAGTGCGACGAGATCCCGGTCATCGCGGCCAACATGCACCGCATCCTGCTGCCGCGGCAAAACCAGATCTGGGCGGTGGTGCGCCCGGGCCAGAGCCTGCCGAAACTCTACTATCAGCTCTGCAGCGGGCTGCTGGGCCGGCTCTGCCTGTCGGGAGACGCCGAAAGCTGGCGGGCCGACCAGTGGGCGGTCATCCGGCGGGGCGTCGCGTTCTATCGCCAGGCCGCGCCGGTCATCGACCGGGGCCGCAGCGAACGGCTCGGCCCGCCGGTGCGCAGCTACCGGGCCCCCGCCGGCTGCAGGCGGTGGTGCGCCGCGGCGCGGGCAAAACGCTTGTCGTGCTGCATACCTTTGCCGAAGCGCCCGAACAGATCGCCCTGCCGGTCGGCGGCACACAGCCGGCCGTGCTGGCCCGGCCGGGGCTGGGGGTCGCGGCGGCAGGCGGCTGCCTGACCGTGACCGGCCTGCGGGACTTTGACGCCGCCGCCATTCTGCTGGAAACGGAGGAGTAATCAATGGCTCTGCCCACCATGATCCAAAACCCGATCCTGCCCGGCTTCGCGCCCGACCCGAGCCTTGTGCGGGTGGGGGCGGACTACTACCTCGCCACCTCCACCTTTGAGTGGTGGCCGGGCATCGAGATCTACCATTCCCGCGACCTTGTCAACTGGGACTGGGTAGCTGCGCCCATCGACCGGCCGGGTCTTGTCCCGAGCCATCTTGCCGGCAACTACAATTCCGGCGGGCTCTGGGCGCCGCACCTCTCGTATTCGGACGGGCTGTTCTGGCTGGTCTACACCGATGTGAAAAGTTCCACCGCCTTCAAGGATACGCTGAACTATGTGATCACCGCCCCCGCCGTCACCGGGCCCTGGAGCGAACCGACGCTGGTCACGGCCAGCGGGTTCGACCCGTCCCTCTTCCATGATGAGGACGGACGGCACTACTTCCTGAACATGCTGTTCGACTGGCGGCTGGAAAAGCCCGGTTTCGCCGGCACCGTGATCCAGGAATTCGACCCGCGGACCCGGCAGCTGGTGGGGCAGCGGCGGCATTTTTACAAGGGCAACGCCTTCGGCGTCTGCGAAGGGCCGCAGATCCTCAAAAAAGACGGGTGGTACTATCTGCTCTGTGCGGCGGGCGGCACCGGGTACCTGCACACCGCCACGGTGGCCCGGGCCCGCAGCCTGGCGGGACCGTTTGAGGAAAGCCCTTATTTTCCGCTGCTCACCAGCCGGGACGACCCGGACAATCCGCTGCAGAAAAGCGGCCACGCCTGCTTTGTGCAGGCCGGGGCGGAGTGGTACATCCTGCACCTCTGCGCCCGGCCGCTGACCCCGCGGGGGCGCTGCCCGCTGGGGCGGGAGACCGCACTGCAGAAGATCGAGTGGGTGGACGGCTGGCCCCGGCTCGCCAACGGAACCTGCCACCCCGACCTGGCGGTGCCGGCCCCGGCCTTCGCGGCGGGGGCGGTGCAGCGCGCCGACCACAGTGAGACGGTGACCTTTGCCCCCGACACCCCGCTGCCGCCCGGCTTCAAGACGCTGCGCGGCCCGCTGACCCCCGAACAGGACTACAGCCTGACCACCCGGCCGGGGTGGCTGCGGCTGTACGGCGGGCAGAGCCTGTCCAGCCACCACAAACAGACGCTGTTTGCCCGGCGCTGGCAGGCGTTCGATTTTACGGCACAGACGACGCTGGATTTCGCGCCCGAAAACTTCCAGCAGATGGCGGGCCTGGCGCTGTTCTACGACACCTGCAACTGGATCTATGCCTTTGTGACCTGGGACGAGGAGAACGAGACCCGGACCCTGCGCATCCTGCGCTGCGATAACAAGGACTTTTCCTATGGATGCGAAGCCGTTTTGCTGCCCGCCGGGGCGATCGAACTGCGGGTGACGGTGCGCGGCCCCGACGCCCGGTTTGCCTGGCGGATGGCGGGGACGGCGGGGCAGGAAATCCCGGCCCGGCCCGCCGGCGGCGCTGCGGAAAACCTACCGCGGACCTGGCCTTTGGCTACGGCGGAAGGAACGGCGGACGAGACGGGCTGGCGGCCGCTGGGCGGCCCCCAGCCCGCCGACCACCTGAGCGACGACTACATCGAACAGCGCCGCGGCCGCTGCGCCTTCACCGGCGCGATGGTCGCCCTCTGCGCCCAGGACATGGACGCCCACCGCAGCTTTGCAGACTTCGGCGGGTTCGCGTACCGGGAACAGACGGCCACGGCCCGGTGAGCACGGCCGGAGTGTGCGCTCTTTATAAAAGGACCCGGCACCTGACAAAGCCGTGCGGCTTTGCCGGGTGCCAGGTTTGTCTTATGGGGAGAAGCCGGCGAAACTGCTTTTGCCGGGCAGCCCGTTCCCTTCCACACCGCCAAATCGGGGGACCGGCGCCCTGCAGCCCCATCCGCTTTGCGGCATTGGGAACGGACATGGCCGATATGAGGGCGCAGACCACACAGCGGCCAGTCAGAATGCGATGAGGCGGAATGACAGAATGCGCCCGGCCAAAGTAAAAAGGTCGCTGTACCGCAGTACAGCGACCTTTTTGGTGCGGCTGACAGGATTCGAACCTGCGGCCTTTCGGGTCGGAGCCGAACGATCTATCCAGCTGAGCTACAACCGCACATGTATGAAAATCGTCGCTGGGACGAGATTCATTGTATGAAATTGTAAAAAATGGGTTGGTGGTCAATTCGTGGTCAGTCTACCAGAAACCACCGGACTAGTGGGCTGGTTTCTTGCGCTGCTGCGCGGAAAAATTGGCCGATTGTCTGACGTGCCACAGTTGTCGGAGTCCAACGCTCTATCCAGCTGAGCTACGACCGCACATTTATGAAAATCGTCGCTGGGACGAGATTCATCGTATAAAATTGTGAAAATCGGGTTGGTGGTCAATTCGTGGTCAGTCTACCGCGAACCACCGGGTGATGCTCCTGCTTTTTCACGTTATGCCGAGCAATTTCTTGCCGATTGCCTAACGTGCCACAGTTGTCGTAGAACTGTGACGAACAGGAAAATACGATGATACAGCGCCGGAAATTGTGTGGTGTGCACAACTTCCGGCGCTGTTTGTGGTGGGTATAAAAGAATGTTGGGACGTAAAAAACAATACACGGAACCGGCTGGGAAGAAGGAGTGGTCAGATGGTGGTCAAACTCTACCTCTCTAGCCACTCTGTTGCCGTCTGATTGGTTTGCTTGGGACAGTGGGGACACTGGAGTATGGATGTAGTAGAAGAGATAAAAGGAGAGAAAAAACTGCATTTTACAAAGACCGGCAATTAGTTTGCGATTATTTGACAAAAGCTGGATGAATTTTTCGGTTTTCATACATAAAGCGTTTTGGTAAACAGCAAGGTTTTACCAAAGCTTTTCCCGGGCATGGTGGAAACAGGCGGGAGCTGGGTGATACCATAAATCTTGCGCTAAGAACCAAATCATCAAAACGACACAGGGGCAGACATGGGCCCCAAGGGGAAACCGGAATGAAAATAACCATCGAGCATCTGACGAAACAATACGGAGATTTCAAGGCGGTGGACGACCTGAATCTGGAAATTCAGGACGGGGAACTGGTGGGCCTTCTGGGGCCTTCCGGCTGCGGAAAATCCACCACGCTGTTCATGCTTTCGGGCCTGACCGAACCCAGCGGGGGCCGCATCCTGTTCGGGGATAACGACGTGACCACCATCCCCCCGGAGGACCGGGAGATCGGGCTTGTGTTCCAGAACTACGCCCTGTACCCCCACATGACCGTGCTGGAAAACATCATGTTCCCGCTGATCAACCGCAAGGTCCCCAAGGCCGAAGCCCGGGACCGGGCGGAAAAGATGGCCGAGGTGGTCCATCTGGAAGGTCTGCTGCATCGCAAACCCAAAGCCCTTTCCGGCGGGCAGCAGCAGCGTGTGGCCATTGCCCGCGCCCTGGTCAAGCGGCCCAAGGTGCTGCTGCTGGACGAACCCCTTTCCAACCTGGACGCCAAACTGCGGGTGGAGACCCGGGAGGAAATCCGCCGCATCCAGCAGGAAGTGAAGATCACCACCATCTTCGTCACCCATGACCAGGAGGAGGCCATGAGCATCTCCGACCGCATCGCGGTGATGGACAAGGGTGTGCTGCAGCAGTACGAAAAGCCCCAGGAGATGTACCTGAACCCGGTGAACGAGTTCGTGGCCAACTTTTTGGGTATGCCCCAGATCAATATGTTCGAGGGGGACATCACCACCGACGGCGTCTGGCTCAACGGGCACCTGCTGCGCCCCCGCCAGGAGATGGCCGCCGGGCAGGACCTGCCCAACGGGCGGTACCGCATGGGCATCCGCCCGGAAAATTTCGAATTGGTGGAACAGGGGCTGGCACAGACCGCCTCCCATGTGCGGATGACCGGCCGCGACCTGCTGGTCTTCTTCCGTATGGACAATACCGAAATGCGGCTGCTGGCCCACTCCGACCGTCAGCTGCAGCGGGGCAGCAACTTTGCCGTGCGGGTCCGTCCCGGGCAGCTGTGCGTGTTCGGGGCCGACGGTAAAACCCTGGCCAAAGTGTGAACGGGGGCGGTACTATGCAACATAACCAGACCGTTCGCCGCCGCCTACAAAACGGCAAGGGGTATCTGTACCTGGCGCCGTCCCTCATTATTCTGCTGGTCTTTACCATCTATCCGCTCATCAAGGCGTTCATGATGAGCTTCTGCGAAGATTACAGCATCATCAACGGCAGCTTCAAGGGCGTCAACCTGCAGAACTACCAGGACCTGTTTGCCGACGACGTCTTTCTCAAGGCGCTGAGTAACACCAGCATCTATGTGGTGTTCGTGGTGCCGGTTTCCATCCTGCTGTCCCTGGTCATTGCTGTACTTATCCACAACGCCGCCCGGGGCAAGGCCATCTTCCAGACCCTGTACTTCCTGCCCTACGTCACCAGCGTCATCGCCATCGGCATCGTGTGGAGCTGGATCTTCAACAGCAACTACGGCCTGCTGAACTACTTCCTCAGCCTCTTCGGCATCGACGCCATTCCCTGGCTCAACGATCCCCAGTATGCGCTGGCGGCGCTGATCATCTTCAGCATCTGGAAGAGCCTGGCCTTCAACATCCTGATCTTCCTGTCCGGCCTGTCCTCCATTTCCCAGGACATCTACCAGGCTGCCCGGATCGATTCCACCCCCCAGATGCGGGTGTTCTTCAAGATCACGGTGCCCCAGCTGCGACCCATCATCGTTTACGCCTTCCTCATGGGGCTGATCAACGCCTTCAAGGTCTACAACGAGGTGTTCTCCCTGTTCCAGAGCAAGGCGGGGCCCGCCAACAGTGCCATCACGGTGGTCTATTACATCTATGACAAGTTCTACAACAGTGGCGATTACGGCGTGGCTTCGGCGGCGGCCGTGGTGCTGTTCATCATCATTCTGGTGCTGACAATGGTCCAGAAATTCATTGCCAAGGAAAAGGAGGCGGCCTGATGAAATCCCGCAAACCGTCGGCCGTTGCGGCCCGCGTTGCCCAGTATGCGGTGCTGTGCTTGGGCGCGTTCTTTACCCTGCTGCCCTTTCTGTGGATGATCAGTTCCTCTCTCAAGACCCCCGCTGAGATCGTCAAGATCCCGCCGGTGATGATCCCCGAAATGGCGCAGTTTTCCAACTATGCCGAAGCCTGGGCGGCGGCGCCCTTCGGCCGGTATCTGATCAACACCGTCATTGTCACCATCCTGACCACCGTCGGGGTGCTGGTCACCTCGGTGCTGTCGGCCTTCGCCTTTTCCCGGCTGAAATTCCCCGGCAAGGACCTGGTGTTCTCCCTCTTCATGGCCACTCTGATGATCCCCGGCGAAATGCTCATCATCACCAACTTCATGACCATCACCAAGCTGAAGTGGATCGATACCTACCAGGCCATGGTCATCCCCTGGATCTCCAACGTCTTTTACATCTACCTGCTGACCCAGTTCTTCATGCAGGTGCCGGATACTCTGTACCTGGCCGCCAAGGTGGATAAATGCAGCGACCTGAAATTCATGCTCAGGATCATGGTGCCCATGAACAAGAGCGCCATCACCACCATCGCCATCCTGAACATCATCGGTTCCTGGAACTCCTTCCTGTGGCCGCTGCTGGTCACCAACAGTCAGGAGATGCGGGTGCTTTCCACCGGCCTGATCCGCTTCCAGACCGAAGCGGGCACCTCCTACGAGCTGATCATGGCGGCTTCCTGCATCCTGGTGCTGCCCATTGTGATTATCTTCCTTTTCCTGCGCAAGTATGTACTCGAAGGCGTGGCGTTCAACGGCGTCAAAGGCTGAGCCGCCCATTCGATTACACATATACAGACTCTCACCATCCAAGATACAAAACGGTAAGGAGAAGAAACAACATGAAACGTAAATCCATCCTCTGTGTTACCCTGGCCGCGGCTCTGGCCGCCGGTTCCCTGGCAGGCTGCGGCACCCCCGCTTCCGAAAGCAGCGCCGCTTCCGCCGATACCACCTCGGCCCAGGCTTCCGCTGAGAACGGCGCCGCCATCCAGCCCTGTGAAGTGACCTTCTGGCATGCCATGACCGGCCAGCAGGAGACCACCCTCACCGAGCTCACCGACCAGTTCAACGCCGAAAACGAATACGGCATTCAGGTGACCCTGGTCAACCAGGGCAGCTACAACGACCTGTCCACCAAACTGACCGCCAACGCCGCCGCCGACACCCTGCCGGACCTGTCCCAGGCATACAACAGCTGGCTCATCCCTTACCTGGACAAGGTAGTCCATCTGGACGATTTCGTGGCCAACGATTATGATAACTATGAGGATATCATGGAGGGCTACCGGGAAGAGACCAGCCAGTTCGGCTTCATCAACGCTATGCCCTTCAACAAGAGCACCTACGTCTACTTCTACAACAAGACCATGTTCGACGAACTAGGCCTGGAAGCCCCCGAAACCTGGGACGACCTGCTGAACATCGGCAAGACCTTCCAGGAAGAAAAGGGGCTGGTCTCTCTGGGCTTTGACGACATGGCCGGTATGCTGGAAGCCACTCTGCGCCAGAACGGCAGCGACTATGTGAACGAGGAAGGCGCCCAGTTCAACACCGAGGCCGGTCAGCAGGCCCTGGATTTCATCATGGAAATGTACAACAACGACTATGCCCGTCTGGTGGGTGAGGACAACTACTTCTCCGGCCCCTTCAGCAACCAGCTGATCCCCGCTTACGTGGGTTCTTCCACCGGTGTTTCCTACATCACCCATGAAGGCTGGGAACTGGGTGTGGCCCCTCTGCCCGGCAACACTGAAAAGGCTGCCAACACTGCCGGCACCAACATCGTCATGTTCTCCAAGGACGAAAACCAGCAGAAAGCTGCCTGGGAATACCTGAAATTCCTGACCAGCACCGATGCCACCGTGAAATGGGCCATGGACACCGGCTACCTGCCTGTGCGCACCTCCGCCTATGAGTCCGAGACCTACCAGGAATTCATGGCCGGCGACGCCACCGCCACCGCTTCCTACGCTCAGACCGACGCCTTCTTCTCCTCTCCCGCCTTTGACGGCAGTTACGACATCCAGAACGCCGTCAACGCCAAGCTGGAAGAGCTGATCCTGAACAAGGCGGACAGCACCACCGCCATGCAGGAACTGGTGGACGCCGTCAACGGTGCACTGTAAAACAAACTGAAACATCCGATGGAAAAGCGGGGGAGCGCAGCCGCGGGGCGGCCTGCCTCTCCTCTTTTCCTTCACCGAACAATGGGGGTTACGCAATGACAAAAATCACGTTTTACAAGGGGCTGCGGGTAATCGGCGGCACCTTTGCGGCGGTGGAGACCGACCGGGCCGTCTGCATGTTCGACTTCGGCTTCACCGTCAGCGACCGGGCGGACGAGTCCATCCACCTGCGCCCGGACCACATCCCCCAGGACTATGTCCGGGCGGGGATGCTGCCCGCGGCCGACGGCATCTATGAACCCCAGGCGGCCGCCGACCTGGGACTGGTGCCTTACGGCGAGACGGAAAAGCCCCATTTCTTCCTGATCTCCCACATGCACATCGACCACATGGGCGGGCTGGATATGCTGGACCCCCGCATCCCGGTGTACATGACCGAGGAATCCGAAACCCTCTACCGCCGTCTGGCGGCGCAGAGCGACCTGACCTTCCGGGAACATCCCTCCTGCATCGGCGTGCCCGACGGGCAGTCCTTCTCGGTGGAGGACATCACTGTGCAGGTCCTGCCCATCGACCATGACTGCGTGGGGGCCTGCGGCTTCCTCATCAGCACCCCCGACGGCACCATCTGCTATACGGGGGATTACCGCTTCCACGGCTACCACCCCGACCGCACCGCCGCCTTCGGCGAAGTCTGCCGGGGGGCGGATGTGCTCATCACCGAGGGGGTCACCGTCAGCTTCGGGGATGTGAATATGCTGTCCCTGACCGCCCCCGACCCCCATGACCGCACCGAGACCGACCTGCTGGAAGAGACCGCCGCCTTCTGCGCCGAAGCGCCGGGGCTGGTGGTCATCAACCCCTACAACCGCAATGTGGAGCGCATCCACAACCTCACCGAACGGCTGGCCCGGCAGAACCGCCGCCTGGTCCTGGATGCGGTGCAGGCCGATTACCTGGCCGCATTCTACCCCCAGGACCCCCTGTGCGTGTATGCTGAGACGGTGTGCGGCCACCCCGTGCCCGAGCGGGCGGTGCTCATCGGCCGGGACGAGCTGCTGCGCCGTCCCGGGGCCTATGTGCTGCAGCTGGATTACCGGGATTTCTACGAGCTGTTTGATCTGAAGCCGGTGGTCAGCGGGTATCTGCATATGGACGGCGCGCCCCTGGGTGCCTATGATCCGTCCTACGGCAAGATGCTGCTGCAGCTGGAAGCCATGGACATCCCCTTCCGGTCCATGGGCCTGGGCGGCCATGCCCGGCCCTACTACCTCAAGCAGATGGTGGATCTCATCGCCCCCAAGGTGCTGGTGCCGCTGCACAGCCAGCGTCCCGAGCAGGTGGCCTCCCGGTGTGCGGGACGGCGCATCCTGCCGGAGGAAGGCCAGACCCTGATCCTGGAGAAGGGAGAGGTGAAAGCATGAAGATCCTGGTAGCAAACGATGACGGCATCCGCTCCCCCGGGTTGGAACACCTGGTGCGGATGGCCAGAAACCTGGGCGAAGTCTGGGTGGTGGCGCCTTCCGGCCAGTGCAGCGCCATGTCCCAGCGGATCTCGGTGTTCGGCACCCTGGACCTGCAGCCGGTGCCGGATTACCCGGTGGAAGGGGTCCGGGCCTGGACGGTGAGCGGTTCCCCGGCGGACTGCGTCAAGGTGGCCCTGGCCTGTGTCATGCCCGAAAAGCCGGACCTGGTCTTTTCGGGCATCAACCAGGGGTACAATGTGGGCACCGACATTCTGTATTCCGGCACCATCGGGGTGACTATGGAAGCCCTGGCCAACGGTATCCCGGCCATGGCCTTCTCCACCGAAAACGGGGAGGACCTGCGGGTGGCGGACGCCTGGATGCTGCCCCTGGTGCGGGAACTGCTGGAACAGCCCATCCGCCCCTGGGAGGTGTGGAACCTGAACTTCCCCTCATGCGACCCCGACCGCCTGCGGGGGGTGTTGTACGACCGGTTCCCCTCGGCCATGCAGTTTTATCATAACCGCTATACCCCTGAACCCTTGCCCGGGGGCGGCAGCCGCCTGACCCTGTGGAGCGACCGCTGCGCCGAAGCGGAACCCGGCAGCGACATGCAGGCGGTGTTTGACGGTTACATCTCGGTGGGGCGCGTCCGCTGCGCCCTGTTGCAGCAAAACAACCAAGCCTGAATCAAAAAAATCCGTCCTGTAGTTTCGCAGCAAGGTATACTGTTTCCCGTTCCCGTACCAAATAAAAAGCAACGCGTTTCTTTGTGCAATTTGTTGGGGGATATATAAGAAAAAGGCCTCCCCCATACGGAGGAACCGGTGAAACGGGACGTTTATCTTGCATTTCCATTAAAATGGGCGGAACGGCGACAGTAGATTTGTCACAGTTCTTCAAAAAAGAACTTAACGATATTGAGCTGACGCGCGGAAGAATTTGTTCCATTGGCTGCAAATTCTTGTGGAAATGGCGATAATTCGTTTGCTTTTTGGCTTGTGGTGCTTAGTTGTCCGAAAAATAGTCGGCTATAGTCCAGTTGGACGTAGTAGTCTGGTCGGAGAACTGTGACGCACAGGAAAACAGTATGATACAGCGCCGGAAATTGTGTGGTGTGCACAACTTCCGGCGCTGTTTGTGGTGGTTATAAAAGAATGTTGGAGCGTAAAAAACTATATATGGAACCGGCTGGGAAGAAGGAGTGGTCAGATGGTGGTCAATCTTTCCGAAGCTTGTGTCAAACATTTTTCCCGATGGACAGGGGCCTGTCCATCGGGATTTGCTATGCTGGGGGCACAGAAAGAAAAGCAAAGGAGCGATCTCTATGAAATATTGCACTCACTGCGGTGCCCAGCTGCCCGATGATGCCCAGTTCTGCCCCGGATGCGGCAAGGCCGCCGGGGACGGCACCTCCCCCACCCCCGCCCGGAAGATTCCTCTGCCGGCGCTGCTGGCCATCCTGGCCGTTGCCCTGGTGGCCGGGGTTGTCTTTGCCCTGACCCGAAACGGCTCTGCCCAGGAAGCACCGGGTGCACCCCAGTCCGGCGAAAGCACGGCCGCCGTCACCGCCAAAGCTTCCCCGGCGCCTACAGAGCCACCCACGGTCTCTCCTGTCCCCGCTGAAACATCCCAACCGGTCCAGGATGACGGAAGCTGGCTGGTGACCGCCGCCGAGCCCTGGAAAGGCGCCTGGTGCACTGAGGACGGCGCCGAACTCATGATCTTTGAAAGCTGGAACATGAACGCCTCCCAACTGCCCCAGACCAACGAGGATGGGTCCATCACCATCTATTGCACCGACGTGCGGGGCGGCACACCCACCGAGACCTATCTGTTCTCTGCCGACCAGACCACCCTGACCCATATGGACTACACCGGCAAGACGCTGGCTACCTACCGCCGTCCCACCTACGATATGGCCCCTGCCCCGCTTCCCTCGTCGGACTGGGGCGCCTACACGATGGTGGAAGGGGATGCTACCGGCTACAACCCCTACGGTCCCAGCGTGGATTTTATCGTGGACACCTTCCGGTTCGGCATCTGCCCCTACCAGCGGCTCAGCGACAACGGCGACGGCACCATGAGCATCTACTGCCCATCCGGGCCCGAGGGATTCTTCACGGTGTTCAGCTTCTCCACCGAGGGGGAGGACACCTATCTAACCATCTATGATGCGGACGGCAATGTGCGCTACCGCTATCTGCGCACCGCCGCCTGAAGGAGGCCTTACCATGGAGAAAGAATTTGCCACATTGCCTGCCCCGGCACAGCGGCTGCTGGGTTCCAGCACCGGTGCCCTGGTGCTGGGCCCGCTCTGGCTGCTCTGGCACGGCGGCTGGCGCACCGCCCTGCGCTGCTATCTGCCCCTGGTGCTGGCCGACGCCTGTAGCCGCGGGCTGGTGGGCTTCGGGATGGCCCACCGCAGCGGGCTGTGGGTGCAGATGGGCACCTGGGGTATGGTTTTCTGCCTGGCTGCCGGTTTTGCCTGCAATGTGTACGGCAGTTTCCGCTGGCCCCAGCTCACTCTGTCCCGCGCCCGGCACTGGGTGGCACCGCTGGTCTGGCTGGCCGGTGCCGGTCTGCTGCTCTTCTTTGCCATGGAACTGGGCGGCTGCATGTAAACAAAAAGGCCCTGCGCTTTCCGGGAACGGAAACGCAGGGCTTGGTTGTATCGGTTCAGTGGCCGAATGCGGACAACTCCTCCACAATGCGGGCTACCCGCTCCACATCCTGCCGGGGCATCTGCCGCAGCACGGCCTCGATGCGCTGGATGGTATCTTCGGCGGCGGTGTCACTGCTTTCGTCGTACAGAAACAGGGTGGCCAACGTGATGCCCAGCCCGTCACAGATGCGCTGCAGCGTGTAGGTGGTGGGGTTTTTCTGGCCGCGCTCGATCATGCCGATGGTGTTGATGTTCAGATCACAGTCCAGCGCCAGCTGCTCCTGGCTGACGCCTTTCAGGATCCGGAAGTGCCGCAGCTTGGCACCGGTCCGACGCACCACGCTATCCTCTTTGTCCAACATCCCCACCCCCTATAGTATTGGTTTGTTCTTATTGTAGTGGGTTTTTCCTGCACACACCAATGATTTTCATAGTTCAAAAAGAACACCATAATAGGTATATCGTCATTTTTTGACACCTTACTTTATTGTTTTTTGTGCGCTATTATAGTCACTCTCTTTTCTGCAAATATGCTATACTGGAGGAAAGTCCCGTCATGTCGGATTTTTGCTGCCGCACCTTTTTTCTACCCGCCGTGCCGGACTCTGCCGGGCTGTACGGGGCAATCTGTGCCGCTGTGCCGCCCTGTTATCTCTGCGGGCAGGGGTTTTCCAACAACTGCCTGCGTTTCGGATTGGAGGGCGGCCTGCAGGCAGAGCTTCGCTTTTGCGCGGACCGGTGCGAAATCTGGCTGCGGCACTGCCCGCCGGATCAGGCCAAGACAGCCGCCGGGGTGTACGGGCCTTTATTGGAAGAACTGGTAACTCGGCTGGGCGCCGACGGAAAGGAGCCATGTTATGGCCGAAGATAAAGTTTACCGGCTGCTGGCCATGCAGCAGCTGCTGTTGAGCGGCAACACGCTGAACAAGAAGGAGGCCGCTGCCCGGTTTGAGGTGGGCGAGAAGAGCATCCAGCGGGACCTGGAAACGCTGCGGGCCTACTACGCTGGTCAGGGCAACGACCTGCTCTACGATCGGGAGTCGAACTGCTACCGTCTGGAGCAGCCCGCCGAGGCCCGGCTAACCAAAAGCGAGGTGCTGGCAGTTTGCAAAATCCTGCTGGAAAGCCGCGCTTTCACCGAGGCAGAGCTGGACCCCATCCTGAACAAGCTGGTGGCCTGCTGTACGCCGGTGCAGAACCTGCAGGCAGTGCAGGAACTCATCGGTAACGAGCGCTTTCATTATGTGCCGCCCCACCACGGGCAGGCCTTCGTGGACAAGCTCTGGACCCTGGGGGAAGCCATCCGGGACCACAGGGTGGTGGAGATGGACTACGTGGGCACCCACAATGCCGCGCCCAAGCACCGCCGGGTGCAGCCGGTGGGGATTCTCTTCAGCGAGTACTATTTCTATCTGGCCGCCTTCATCGAGGGCATCGACAAGAAGGAACATTTTACCAACCCCGAGGACCGCTCCCCCACCATCTACCGGGTGGACCGCATTGCCGCCTTCACGGTGACCCATGACCGGTTCGACATTCCCTACAAGGACCGCTTCCAGGAGGGCGAGATGCGCAAGCGCATCCAGTTCATGTACGGCGGCAAGCTGCGGCACATCAAGTTCAAATACACCAGCCCCCATATCGAGGCCGTGCTCGACCGCCTGCCCACCGCCCAAGTCCTGGAAGAACTGCCCGAGGGCGGCCAGCTGGTGGAGGCTGAGGTCTTTGACGGCAACGGTCTGGATATGTGGCTGAGAAGTCAGGGGGAATGGGTGAAGATGATGATTTGAAATCCATTCGACTATTCCAAGTACAAGGAGCGTGCGTATGAGTTCTTCACTTGCCATATCGGTGGGGAGCGATTTTTCTCCCGATCACCAGGAGCCTGTTATGGACAGCCTTTTGTCTGAATACAGGCGGGTCATTTTTGAAAGTCTTATCTCCGCTTTTGCACTGGACGGTTTGCTGGTACAGGACCGCCATGGCGGCGACGTGGATACCATCCACAACGTCCGTCAGATCGATGTCGATCCGCAGATGACATATAAAAACGTGCTGAACCAGCAAGCTTATGAGAGCAACGGTGCATACGATACCAAAACCTACCACAACAACGCTGCCTTCCGGGAATTCAAGAAGGCGGCCAAAGAGGATTTTCTGAACACCGGGACGCCTGTCAAAGATGCCTACACGGGGAAAGATCTGTACTTTGCCGGAAAGGCAAAAGGTCGCCTGAGTTCCATCGCGGCAGAAGCTGACCATGTGATCTCTGCCAAATCCATCCATACAGACCGGGGCCGGGTCCTTTCCGGTCTCAAGGGGGAGGATCTGGCCAACGATCCCAGCAATCTGAAGTTTACCAACAAAAGTCTGAATGCCTCCATGGGGGCGAAGGAAATTCCCGATTATCTGGCCCAGCATCCTGAACTGGATGAGACAACAACAGAAAATATGATGCGGGAATACAACCAGGCCAAAAGCACCTATGAAAACAAATTGGCCCGCGCTTATTACGGCAGCTCGAAGTTTGTCAAAGATGTAGGAAAGGCTGCCGGCAAGGTAGGTGTGCAGATGGGGGCCCGGCAGGTATTGGGCTTTGTCTTTACCGAAGTCACCTTCACCGCACTGGAAGAATTCGAGCGTCTTCCCAAACCGTTTTCGTTGGAAAAATTGCTGCAATCCTTGGGCAACGGAATTCGCAAAGGGTTCGAAAACGCCAGGAAGAAATATAAGGAATTGCTCGCACGGCTGAAGGAAGGGGTCGTTTCCGGTGTGCTGTCTTCCTTGACAACTACCTTGTGCAACATTTTCTTTACCACGGCCAAAAATGTTGTCCGCATCATCCGGCAGACCTATGTTTCTCTTGTACAGGCTGCCAAAATCCTTTTCCTGAATCCCGACAATCTGCCGTTCGGAGAGCGCATTCGTGCCACGGCAAAGATCCTGTCGCTGGGCGCCGGCGTGGTGTTGGGCAGTGTTGTCAGTGAGTTGGTCGAGCAGACTCCTGTTGGCAAAATTCCTGTGCTGGGGGAGGTTGTGCCAAACTTCTGCGGTGCGTTGGTTTCCGGTCTTTTGACTTGCTCTTTGGTATACTTCCTGGACCGAAGCGAAAGGATGAACCGCCTGGTTGCTTCTTTGAACGGAATACACACCTTGAGTACGGAGGTGAACTATTTCCGGAAATGTGCCGAGTATTTTGAACGGTATGCCGCCGAACTGGCCGAGATTGATTACGAAGAATTCCGGAAAGAAACCGAGATGTTCGGCAATATAGCCGCAAACCTGAAAAAAGCCGCAGATCCGAAGCAGCTCAATGCAATGCTGCGCGACTACCTGGTACAGGTCGGCGGGGCGCTTCCCTGGGAAGGTGACTTTAACACCTTCATGCAGCAGAAAGAGAAACCACTGGTGTTCTGCTGATGTTTGATTGCGATTGCTGCGGCGAGTGCTGCCGTCATCTGAATCTTTCCCCGCTGTACGCTGATTTAGATCGGGGCGATGGAGTTTGCCGCTATCTGGAAGGAAACCTGTGCAGCATCTATGACGAGCGCCCGGTTCTATGCCGGGTGGACGAATGCTACACCCGCTATTTTCAGAAATATATGTCGTTAGAGGAATACTACCGGAGCAACAAAGAAATTTGCCGTCGGTTGAAACAAGAAAAATAACAGGAGGAATTGTATATGCCATTACCTTTGATTTTGGGGATTGGAGCCGCCGTTGCCGGTGTTGCCGGCGTGGGAACCGGAATTCACGGTGCCGTGAAGATGAAAGAAGCCAACGACACCATGACCGAGGCCAAAACCCGACATGAACTGAACATTAAAAAGTTCGAAAAGCAAAACAAATCCACCACCGCCTCCATGGATAGTTTGGGTAAACTGGAACTGGACATCCTGCATACCTTTGGCGAATTTTCTGATGTATTTGAAAAGATCCAGAATCGTCCTGTCTTCGCCGAATACCACAAGGACGGCGTAAAACTGCCCACCTATGACGGCGAAAAAATCAAGGAAGTGTCAGTTGGTGCCGAGGTACTTTTGGGTGGCCTGGGCGGTGCCGGTGTAGGCGCCGCGGGCGGTTTTGCGGCCGCGGGTGCCACCACGGCGGCCGTGATGGCTTTGGGAACGGCTTCCACCGGAACTGCCATTGCTTCTTTGAGCGGCGTGGCTGCCACCAATGCCACCTTGGCCGCCCTGGGGGGCGGCGCCATCGCCGCCGGGGGCGGCGGCATGGCTCTGGGCACCACGATCCTTGGCGCTACCACTCTAGGTGTAGGTCTGCTTGTGGGCGGTATCATCTTTAATTTTGCCGGCGGAAAGCTTTCCGACAAGGCGGACGAAGCCATGGCACAAGCGATGAAAGCCCAAAAGCAGATCAATAAAATCTGCTCCTATCTCAAAGACCTGCGTGCTCTTTCCGACAACTATCAGAAGAGCCTGCAATCTGTGAATGAGCTGTACACCATGCATCTGACCGAACTGAAACGAGTCGTCAATGTATGGGGACATACCGACTGGAACGACTTCACCGACGAAGAGAAGCGAATCACCGAAAACACCGTCCTGCTGGTAGGTCTGCTGTACAATATGTGCAAAGTGGAACTGGTGAAAAAGAGCACCGAGAAAAACGGCATAAACATCATCAACCAGGTTGACGCGCAAAAGGCCATGGAGGATGCCACCCGCGTTACCAACAATATCACTAACAAAAACATTGCCTGATAGAACAGGAAAAAGGCGCCCCGATTGTTTTGGAGCGCCTTTTTTCCTGTTCATACGTTTTCTATTATGCAAAACCTTCTCCTTGCCCCCTCTGCCGCAATAGAAAGCTGATTCGCCATTCTTGTTCAGCACAACCAGATAGTCTATAATAAAATCAGAAACAACCAACACAAAGTCCGTTTTATAGGATTTCCTATATGCTATACTGAAACCAATATAAATGCTAGAAGGAAACCATGGAAAATACCGTGCTGCTTTGGAGGAGGCGTTTCATGGAACAAACTACAACAGGCCCTAAGTTGGCCCATCTTTCTTCAGACGGGCAGCGCACACAGACCGTGCAGGAGCATCTGGAAGGAACAGCAAAATTAGCCGCCGATTTTGCCCGGCCATTCGGTGAAGAAAGTCAGGCTTACCTAGCTGGGCTGTTACATGACATCGGGAAATACAGCGATGATTTCCAGCGTCGGCTGACCGGTGGCCCCAAAGTGGACCACAGCACCGCCGGTGCCAAAGTAGCCTTTTCTTTGCACCAGACGGAAGTGGCTTTTGCCGTGGCAGGGCATCATGGCGGCCTGCCGGACGGAGGAGGAAAAAGCGACCCGCCGGACGCTGCCACCCTTTTTGGGCGACGGAAAAAGGAGGTGCCCCCCTGCGAGGATTGGCGCAGGGAGATCACCTTGCCCGAGGCTCACCGGCCTGCATTTCTGAAAGATAATTTTTCAGCCGCTTTTTACATACGGATGCTCTACTCCTGCCTGGTGGATGCGGACTACCTGGACACCGAAACCTTTATGAATGGAACCCCGCCTGATCGTGGCGGCGGCGAACCGCTAGAGGTACTGTTGCAGCGGCTACGGGATTTTGTGGCTCCCTGGTGGGACCCGACCTCTGAACTGAACCGCAAACGCTGTGAAATTCTGCGGCGCTGCTTTGAACAGGGAAAGACCGCTTCCCCCGGCCTGTTTACCCTGACGGTCCCCACCGGCGGCGGAAAAACGGTCTCCTCGCTGGCCTTTGCGCTGACCCACGCCGTTGCCCACCAAAAGCGGCGGGTGATCTATGTGATCCCTTATACTTCCATCATAGACCAGACAGCCGCTGTTTTCACCCGGATTCTGGGGGAAGAAAACGTGCTGGAACACCATTCCGGCAGCGAAGTCACCCTGGCTGATATGGACACTGACGGCATCCCGGACCCCAAGGTGCTGGCCACCGAAAACTGGGATGCCCCGGTCATCGTGACCACTGCCGTGCAGTTCTTTGAATCACTGTTTGCCAACCGTTCCTCCCGCTGCCGCAAACTGCACAACCTGGCGGACAGTGTGGTGATCTTTGACGAAGCCCAGACGCTGCCGGTGCCGTATCTGCGGCCCTGCGTGGCAGCCATCGGCCAGCTGGTGCAGCACTACGGTGCAACGGCGGTGTTGTGTACCGCCACCCAACCTGCCTTGGGTCCATTATTTGCCGAGCTGGCCCCGGGGCTCTCCTTACGGGAAATCATGGAGGACCCCGCCGGGCTGTATGCCTTTTTCCGCCGGACCACCCTGCGGCAGGCGGGCGAAGTCACCGAGGAAGATTTGGCCGGGCAGCTTTCTGCCGCCGAACAAGCTTTATGTGTTGTCAATGGCCGGGCCACCGCCCAACGATTGTTCGGAATGCTACCCCAAGAGGGCTGCTATTGCCTGACCACCCTGCTGTGCCCGGTCGACCGCAAGCGCCTGTTGGCGGAGATCCGCGCCCGGCTGCAGGCAGGTACCCCCTGCCGAGTGGTAGCCACTTCGCTGATCGAAGCAGGTGTAGATTTGGATTTCCCCGCTGTCTGGCGGGAAGAAGCCGGGCTGGATTCTGTCTTGCAGGCGGCGGGACGCTGCAATCGGGAGGGCAAGCGTCCCGCCGACCAAAGCACCGTCACGGTGTTCCGTCTGGCCGGACAGCCGGTTCCGAATATGATTCTGCCCAACACCGAGGCGGCCCGGACCGTATTCCGCGATTTTACCGATCCGGCGGAGCCTGATGCTATCCATGCATATTTCTCGCTGTTTCTCACCTTGAAAGGGCAAGAGGAGCTGGACCGGAAAGGCATTTTGCCCGGGTTTGCCCGGGATATGGAAGGCCGGATTTTTCCTTTCGCCACGGCGGCGGAACGATTCAAATTGATTGAGTCTCCTGCTGTAACGGTCTATCTAGCGTTGCCGGAAAACAACGTCCTGATAGAAGCGCTGCGGGCCGGTGCCTGCAACCGTACACTTTACCGCCGTCTGGGGCAATATGGCGTTACGGTCTATCCCCAACATCTGGCGGCGCTGCAGGGGGTCGGGGCGGTGGAAGCTGTGGACAAGGATATCTGGATTTTGCAGGACACGACCCTGTACGACCGCAGCACCGGCCTGACTCTGGATGTACCCACCGGTCAGGGCTGGATGATCTGAAGGATTGGAGGAATTGCCATGATTCAACTGGAAGTCTGGGGGGACTACGCGCTGTTCTCCCGGCCTGAACTGAAGGTAGAACGGATGTCCTACGACGTGCCCACCCCTTCGGCCGCCCGGGGGCTGGTGGAAGCCATCTACTATCATCCGGGTCTGTGCTGGCACATCGACCGTGTTTACGTACTGGAACCCATCCGCTTTGTTTCGGTTCGCCGCAATGAGGTGGACAGCAAACTGCCTGCCACCGCGGCCCGGGCCGCCGCTCAGGGCAGCAAAACGCCGCTGTATCTGCCCAGCTCCCAGTCCATCGTGCAGCGGGCCTCGCTGGTGCTGCAAAAAGTGCACTATGTCATCGAAGCCCACTTTACCATGACGGACCGGGCTGCCCCGGGGGACAACCCCGGCAAGTTCCAGGACATCGTCACCCGGCGCATGGAGCGGGGGCAGTGCTTTCACACGCCGTATTTCGGCTGCCGGGAGTTCCCGGCCTATTTCCGCCGCTGGCCGGGCGGGCCCATCCCCGCCATTGACGAGACCCGGGATCTGGGCCTGATGCTCTACGACTTTGATTACACAGACCCGAAGAACATCACTCCCACCTACTTTCGGGCCCGACTGGACCACGGTGTGGTGGAGATGGCCGACTGCGAGGTGCTGCGATGATCTTACAGGCTTTGACACAGTATTATGAGGACCTGCTGGCCCAGGGCAAAATCGCCCGCCCCGGCTGGGCGGTGGCAAAAGTGTCCTGGGCGCTGGAACTGGGGGAGGACGGCTCCCTGTTGGGACTGTTCCACCTGCAAAAGGAGGTACCCCGGGGCAAAAAGACCGCTCTGGTTCCCCAGGAGCTGTTGGTCCCCCAGCCGGTGAAGCGTTCCTCCGGCGTGGCCGCCAACTTTTTGTGCGATACGTCCTCCTACCTGCTGGGAGCCGACAGCAAAGGAAAACCGGACCGCGCCGCCGAATGTTTTGCCGCTGCTGCGGCCCTTCACCGGCAGCGGCTGGACGGCGCACAAAGTGCCGCCGCCCGGGCCATCCTCGCCTTTTTTGACCGCTGGGACCCGGTTGTGGCCCCCGAACACCCGGCCTTGCAGCAGGACTGGCCGGAGATCTGCAAGGGCGGCAATCTGATTTTCTGGTACAACGGTCACCCTGTCACCGAGGACCCGGAGATCCAAACACGCTGGCAACAGGCCCAATCCCAGGCTCCTGCCGACACGCCCGAAGGGCTTTGTCTGGTGACGGGCAGCCATGTTCCGTTGGCCCGGCTGCATCCCAACATCAAAGGGGTAGCCGGCGCCCAAAGCAGCGGTGCGGCGCTTGTTTCCTTCAATGCCGCCGCGTTCTGTTCCTACGGCCACGAACAGGGCACCAACGCCCCCACGGGCGAATACGCCGCCTTTGCCTACACCACCGCGCTCAATCAGTTGCTGTCGGACCGGGAACACATCCGCCGTGTGGGCGACACCACCTTGGTCTGCTGGGCGGCGGGCGGCCAGAGTGCTTATCAGGATTTCCTCATGGACGCTTTCTACGACGATGCCCCCACCGAGCAGGACATTCGGAACACCCTGTTCCGGCTGGCGGAAGGGTTGCCGGTGGACTGGCAGGACCAGCGCCTGGACCCGGACACCCGGTTTTATATTCTGGGGCTGGCCCCCAACGCAGCCCGGCTGTCGGTACGGTTTTTCTGGCAGAACAGTTTCGGCACACTGGCCCGCAACATAACACGCCACTACGAGCGGCTGGAGATCGTCCGCCCCGCCTACGACAACTTCCCCACCCTGCCCCTATGGCGGCTGGTGCGGGAGACCGTGAACCTGAACGCCCGCAGCCCCGACCCCAGTCCCCGTCTAGCGGGGGACCTGCTGTTGGCTGTGCTCAACGATGCCCCCTATCCCGCCACCCTGCTGGACGGCGTGACGCTGCGTATCCGTGCCGACAAGCAGATCACCGGGGGGCGGGCTGCCATTCTCAAAGCCTGGTACCTGCGCAATTCGCAAGACGAACAACTCAAGGAGGTCATGACCGTGGAACTGAACGAACAAAGCAATTATTTGCCTTATGTACTGGGGCGTCTGTTCTCTGTGCTGGAAGGGGTGCAGCAAAAAGCCAATGGTAAAACTACAATCAAGGACCGATACTTCAATTCCGCTTCGGCCACCCCGGCCACGGTCTTTCCCCTTTTGCTGAACCTGGCCCAGAAGCATCTGGCCAAATTGGATGGCGGTTTAGCCACCTATTATAACAAACGCATCACCGAGCTGAACGCCCGCATTACCCAGACATTGCCCGCCCGGCTCACCCTGCCGGAACAGAGCGCCTTCCAGATCGGCTATTACCACGAGACCCAGAAACGGTACACCAAAAAGGAGGAACAATAACCATGTCCGAAGCCATCAAAAACCGCTATGATTTCGTCATTCTCTTTGATGTGGAAAACGGCAACCCCAACGGTGACCCCGATGCCGGCAACATGCCCCGCATCGACCCCGAAACCGGCTGCGGCCTGGTGACCGACGTATGCCTGAAGCGCAAGATCCGCAACTATCTGGAAACCGCCAAAGAGGACGCCCCCGGCTATCGCATCTACATCAAGGACCAGGTGCCGCTGCAGCGCAGCGATGCCGAGGCGCTGGCCTATCTGGGCGTGCAGGGTGACCTGAAAGCAGCCAAGAAAGACGACCCCACGCTGGATGGCAAGATTCGGGACTTCATGTGCCGGAATTTCTATGACATTCGCACTTTCGGTGCCGTCATGACCACCTTCGTCAAGGGCGCGCTGAACTGTGGTCAGGTACGCGGCCCGGTGCAGCTAGGCTTTGCCCGCAGCGTGGACCCCATCCTCCCCCAGGAAGTCACTATCACCCGTGTGGCCATCACCACCGAGGCGGACGCTGAGAAAAAAGGCACCGAGATGGGCCGCAAGTACATCGTACCCTACGGCCTGTATCGGGCGGAAGGGTATGTTTCGGCCAATCTAGCCCGCAAGACCACCGGCTTTTCTGAAGAGGACCTAGCACTGCTGTGGCAGGCTATCCTGAATATGTTTGAAAACGACCGTAGCGCCGCCCGCGGCAAGATGGCCGTGCGGGAGCTGATCGTGTTCCGCCATGATTCCGAGCTGGGCAATGCCCCGGCCTACAAACTGTTTGACGCGGTGCAGATCACCCGCAACGAGGGTGTTACGGTGCCCCGCAGCTACCGGGATTACACTGTCACCGTGGTAGAGCCCCTGCCCGCCGGTGTGACCTGCCTGCGGATGGGATGATGGACGAGGAATACCTGCTGCTGTCAGGCATTCAGCACTTTTGTTTCTGCCGCCGCCAGTGGGCACTGATTCATTTGGAGCAGCAATGGCAGGAAAATCTGCGCACCGCCGAAGGCCGCCTGGACCACTCCCGCTGCCATGACGATACCCTGCGGGAAAAGCGTGGAAATCTGCTGACAGTCCGCGGAATGCGGGTGGTGTCCCACACGCTGAAACTCAGCGGCATCTGTGATGTTGTGGAGTTCCATGCCCATCCGGACGGTGTACCGCTGCAAGGTCGGGAGGGACTATGGCTGCCCCTGCCGGTGGAATACAAGCACGGCATCGCCAAGCAAAACGATGCCGACCGGCTGCAGCTCTGTGCTCAGGCCATCGCCCTGGAAGAGATGCTGGTGTGTTATGTGCCCCGCGGTGCCTTGTACTATGCCGCGGACCGGCGACGGGAAATGGTGGAATTCACCCCGGAACTGCGGGAAGCTACCCGCCACACCGCTGCCGAAATGAACGACTGCTTTACCCGGGGCCATACCCCCAAGGTGCGGCCGGGCAAGCATTGCAACGCCTGCTCTTTGAAAGAATTGTGTCTGCCCGCTCTCTGCCGGAAGGCTGATGCCGCCGGATATATCCGTACCCATATCCGGGATGCCCTAAGGGAGGAAACCTTATGCGAAAACTGCTGAACACTCTCTTTGTGCTGACACCGGAATGCTATCTTTCCCTGGATGGGAAAACGGTGGTGGTCCATCGGGACAAAGCCGAGATGGCACGCTTTCCGCTGCATACACTGGAAGGAATCCTGTCGTTCACCTACGCGGGCGCTTCCCCCGCCTTAATGGGTGCCTGCGCCCGTCGCGGGGTGGATCTTGCCTTTTTTGCTCCCAACGGGCGTTTCCTGGCCCGTACTGTGGGGGAAGAGCGGGGCAATGTGCTGCTGCGCCAACAGCAATACCGCGTAGCCGACGATCCCGCCCTTAGCTGCCGGTACGGCAAGGGGTTTATCCTGGGCAAGGTCTACAATGCCCGATGGATACTGGAACGGGCTACCCGGGATCACCCCCAGCGGGTACCTGTGGAAACGCTGAAACTGACCTCGGCCCAGTTGGCGGCAGCCTTACCCCGCATTCAGGACAGCGCCACCCTGGAGGAGTTGAACGGTGTGGAAGGCGAAGCAGCCCAGCGATATTTTGCTGTGTTTGACAACTTGATTTTGCAGCAGCGGGGTGGGTTTACGTTTACCGGACGAAGCCGTCGGCCTCCTTTGGATGCCGTAAACGCCTTGCTTTCCTTCGCTTACACACTTCTGGCCCGGGAATGTGCCGCCGCCTTGGACGGTGTGGGGCTTGACCCCTATGTAGGCTTTCTCCACCGGTCCCGCCCCGGCCGCCAGAGCCTGGCGCTGGACCTGATGGAAGAATTGCGCGCCGTAGTGGCCGACCGGCTGGTGCTTTCCTGCATCAACCAGAAGATCGTAACGCCCAAACATTGCCAGACCCAGGAAAATGGCGCGGTGCTGCTGACTGACGAAGGACGCAAAATCTTTCTGAGCACCTGGCAGCGCCGCAAGCAAGAAACACTGACGCACCCGTTTTTGGGAGAAAAAATTCCATGGGGTCTGGTGCCCTATGTACAGGCGCTTCTGTTAGCCCGCACCCTGCGGGGCGATTTAGCCGTGTATCCGCCTTTTTTCTGGAAATAGCGCGAAAATCGGGGGGATTTGTTATGCTGGTGCTGATCACTTACGATGTAAACACAGAAAACGCCGCCGGTCGCAAACGGCTGCGCAAAGTAGCCAAAGCCTGCGTGGATCATGGGCAGCGGGTGCAGAATTCGGTATTTGAGTGTCTTCTGGATGCCGCCCAGTACGCACTGCTCAAAGCACAGCTGGCCGAATTGATCGATCCGGAACAGGACAGCCTGCGTTTTTACCGGCTGGGAAACCAGTATAAAAGCAAGGTGGAACAGCTGGGCGTTTCCCCCGCATGGGCGCAGGATGATATTTTACTGCTGTAACACTGCCGGTGCGAACAGCAAGTTCACATAAATTATCCCGGAGAGTCGCACCGAATCTTAGGGGTAAAACAGAGATTATTCTGCCTGTTTCTTTGTAGTTCAGGCAAAATTTCTCTGTATATTAAAGAACCTATTGTATGGTTTGATACAAAAGTGCAACTGTTTTTTAGGCACTTTTGCCGTCGCCCTCCCCACGGAGGGCGTGGATAGAAATAAAATCAAGCGCGACGGCTGCGGCAAACAGCCAAAACGGTCGCCCTCCCCACGGAGGGCGTGGATAGAAATGGAGATGCTTTTGTACAGCCGGACAAGCTGCCCGGTCGCCCTCCCCACGGAGGGCGTGGATAGAAATTCGAAGATGTCGAAATGGATAATGCTGCTGCTGGTCGCCCTCCCCACGGAGGGCGTGGATAGAAATTCTGGCGGGCTTCCTGCCGCGCCTGCTGCACGGGTCGCCCTCCCCACGGAGGGCGTGGATAGAAATCCGTTTTGCTTCACCGTCCACGCCCGCAAGGCGGGTCGCCCTCCCCACGGAGGGCGTGGATAGAAATG
>DWWE01000070.1 GCA_019119835.1 Candidatus Gemmiger stercoravium
AGCGCCACCACCACCGCCAGCACCAGATAGATCACGGCAAACAGCACGAACCGCTCGAACATGCCGTTGACATAGCTGACCAGCAGGTCCTTGAGGGCCTGGGGGCTCAGGTTCAGCCGGGTCAGCCCCAGGCTGGGGGCAACGGCGAACCCGATGACGGCGCAGACGATGCCGGCGCCGCCCAGCGAGAAGGAAAGGCTGCGGGCGCCCAGCAGGGCGTCCCGGCGGCTGATGCGCAGCATCAGGATGCCCGCCATGGCGGTGAACACCAGGCAGATGGGGATGCCGATGAGCAGCACCGTGCGGACTTTTTGCAGGATGGTGTACAGCTGGCTGACCAGCGGCACCGCGGTGGCGCTGGCGTAAACCTGGCGCACCGCTTCGGCCACGACCTGGACGTTCGCGGCGGTGTCGCCCTCCAGCGTGATCCCCTTTTCGGCGGCCTCGGCCTCCATGGCCGCGTAGGCCCGCTCGGCGATGGCCGGGCGGTCATAGCGGTAGGGGCTCTTGGCGTACAGGCCGTCGATGGAGTCCTTCATATCCTGCTCGATCTGGACCGGGTCCAGCACCGTGGTCATCGTCTCCTCCGAAAAACCGGTGGCGGCGCCGTAGCCGATGAACTGCTCCCGCATGGTGACATAGGCGGTCTCGCCGTAGCCGCAGGCGCTGACCCGGGATTTCATGTACCCGGCGCTGCACAGGGTGGTCAGCAGCATGAGCAGCGCGGCCAGGATGACCAGCAAAAAGCTGAACAGCCAGCCCAGCCCCAGCGTCCAGGGCGCGGTGCCGCCGCCCTTTTTGGCGGTCTTGGCCGCCCCGGCGGGGGCGGTGTGTTTGTCTTTCGGCATAAGCCCCCTCCTTAGTTGTCGGCATCCAGCATCGGGCCGGATGTGTAGCTGGCGTAGACGAAATAGCGCTGCGAGGTGAAGCCCAGCGCGTCGAACGGATAGCAGGTGTACAGGATCAGATTCTCGTCGGTGCGGGTGAAGTCGTAGGCCGAGGTATCGTTGTACTCCAGCACCTTGCATTCCTCCACCGTGTAGGTGTAGGTGCCGTAGTGGGTCTCAATGGTCACGACATCCCCCACCTCGACGCTCTGCAGGTCGTTGAAGAAGGTGTTGTTGTGCCCGGCCAGCAGGATGGTCTTGCTTTCGCCCGGGATGCCGGCGCGGCTGTCGTCCTTGTAGGTCCCCACGCCCTGGTTGAGGATGGTCGTGTTGTCGCCGTAATAGACCGGCGCGTTGACCTCGGTGCCCTCGATGGTGATGGTGGCGTAGCGGTCGCCCTCATTGGGATAGGTGATGCTGGACAGCGGGATGGTCTCGGCGTCGTCGGTCTCGGGCTTGACCGCCGTGGAAAGCAGGTCGGCGGGGTCGGACTGTTCGCTGGCATTGGAGCTCAAAAACCAGTTCCAAAGCCCCAGATAGGGCGCCAGGAACACCTGATTGAGCCCCAGCAGCAGCGCCAGCGTGACCAGCGCAAAAGCCACCGGCGTGACCACATAGGCCGCGGGGTTGCCCCGCAGAAAGGATTTATGTTTCATACCTTTTCCTCAAATGAAACAGAACGGGGCCGCGCCCCAAACAAAAACCCCCGCCGCAACGGGCGGCGGGGGTTGCCTTACAAAGTCAGTTCAGCTGCAATCAGCCAACGTTGCTGTTCTTGCGGACAGCCAGGCCCAGCACAGCGGCCACGACCAGAACGCCAGCGACCAGGACAACAGCGGAGTTGTCGCCGGTGGCCTTGATGACGCCGCCGGCAGTGGTGGTCACGGAAGAAGCGGCAGCGGTGGTCGCTTCGTCAACATGCCAGTTGCCGTTCTCGTCCTTGTTGGCAGCGATGTCGCCGTGAGCGTCAGCAGGAACGGTGAAGCTAGCGGAAACAGCCTTGCCGTTGATGGTGCCGGAGCCGGAGACGGAGCCGTCAGCGTTGACAGTAACGCTCAGGTTCTCGACGGTGACGCCATAGCGAGCCAGAGCGTCCTTGACGATGTTGGTGGCGTTGTTGGGGTTGGCCTTGACATCGGCGATGATGCCGTTGGCAGCAGCCTCAGCAGCAGCCTGGGTGCCGAACTCATCCAAGATGCGGTCAACTTCAACATCGGAAATGGTGTAGTTGATGCCGTTGGCATTCAGGTAGTTCTGAGCTTCCTGAACCTGAGAGTCGGTGGCAGCGAAAGCGCTCACGGCAAACACACAAGCCATGGCAGCGCAAACGACGGCCGAAACGAGTTTCTTGAGTTTCATTTGACACAACTTCTTTCTCTAAAGATTTTTCATGGCTAGGGGTTTGCCCCCACCAAAACGCACCCTTGCCGGATAACGTGATTCTATTATACCACTTCCCCGGTTTGTGTCAAGACATCTTCTCACTTTTATTTAAGAAATTGTGGCGAAAAATACCGGGAAAATTCGACTTTTTACCCAAACCTTCCTGTTTTTATCGGCCCGTTCCGGGCGGCCGGACCCTTCTTTGCCGTCTTTTTGCCGCCGGCGGGCAGGCGCCGTTCTTCACGCCGCGCCTTCCCGGCCCCGCATCCGCAAAAGGTACAGCGGCACCTCCACCAGCAGCATGACGCACCAGCCGCCGGCGCAGGCGAAGGCGATGCCCAGGATGCCCAGCCGGGGCGCCAGCAGCATCGTGAACACCACCCGCAGGGAGGTCTGGATCAGCGTGCCCAGCAGGGTGACCCCCAGCCGGCCCATGCCGCGGAAATACCCCTGGAACCCGTTTGTGAAGGCCGGCAGCAGGTAAAACACCGCCATGGCCCCCAGGTAGCGGGCGCCCAGTTCCACCACCGCCTGTGCCGAAGGGCCTGTGACGAACAGCGAGACCACCGGGGTGCGCAGCAGCGCCGTGGCCCCGCCGATGAACAGCCCGTAGCACAGTTCCATGAGCAGCCCGGCCGCAAACCCGCTGCGGATGCGGTCATGGCGGCCGGCGCCCCGGTTCTGGGCGATGTAGGTGGTGATGCCCTGGGAGATGCTCTGCTCCGGGATGCAGGCAAAGTCGTCCACCCGGGTAACGGCGTTGTAGGCAGCCATCACGTCCACCCCCAGCGCGTTGACCTGGCCCTGGATCAGCACCTTGCCGATGGGCTGGCAGGCCTGCTGCAGCGCCGACACCCCGCCGTACCGCACCGTGCGGCCCAGCAGCGCCCGGTCGATGCGCCACTCCCCCGCCCGGGGGCAGAGTTCGGGCAGGCGGCGGCGCAGGTAGCCGGCGGCCAGCGCCGCGCTGACCGCCTCGGCCGCCACGGTGGTGGCCGCCGAACAGGCGATGCCGAAGCCCAGCCAGCCGATGAAGACCAGATCCAGCAGGATGTTGAGCAGGGAGGAGATCATCAGGAAGCGCAGCGGCGTCCGGGCGTCGCCCACACTTTTGAGCCCGGCGGCCAGGATGTTGTAAAAGCAGGTGAAGGGCGCCCCCAGAAAGGTGATGCGCAGATACAGCACCGTGATGGGGAAAATATCCGCCGGCACAGCCAGCCAGCGCAGCAGCGGCGGGGTGAAGACCAGCCCCAGCCCCGCCACGGCAGCCGAAAACCACAGCCCGGCCAGCAGGGTGGTGGCCAGTTCATGGCGCAGGCGCTGCCCGTCCCGGGCGCCGAAGAACTCGCTCATGAGCACCCCGGCCCCCACCGTGACCCCTGAGATGGCCAGGATCACCAGGTTCATCACCGGCCCGGCCGCGCCTTCGGCCGCCAGGGCGTGGGCGCCGATGAACCGCCCCGCAATGACCGAATCCGCCGCATTGTAGCACAGCTGGAACCAGTTGCCCAGCATCAGCGGCAGCGCATACCGCCACAGATGGCGATACGCGCTGCCGCTGGTCATGTCGGTGGTCATAGGCGGGCCTTCTTTCTCAGGATGAGGTCGGCGGGGGCGGGGTCACTTCCGCCGGTCCCGGTCGGCCTCGGTCTCCTTTTCGATGTAGATGGGCCGGTGCTTGACCTCCAGATAGGTCTTGGCCAGGTACTCGCCCACAATGCCCAGGCAGAACAGCTGCACCCCGCTGCACAACAGCATGATGCAGACCATGCTGGGCCAGCCGGAGGTGGGGTCGCCGAAGATCAGCGCCCGCACCACCACGAACAGGATGCCCACGAAGGCC
>DWWE01000071.1 GCA_019119835.1 Candidatus Gemmiger stercoravium
CCCGACGCCCACCCCGGCCCCTACCGAACCGCCGGCCCCCACTGAACCGCCGGCCAGCGATCCGCCCGCCCAGAGCGATGCGGGCACGGAGCCGACCGGGGAGGGAACTACATAAGATGCCCCCGGCCGCCGGCAGCGAAAAGCCGGCGGCCGCTCACAGACAAACAGGTCTCTGCCAGCGCGTTTGCCGCATGGCAGAGACCTGTTTTCGTTGCGTTTGCTTTCGCTGGCTTGTTACGGGATCGGGGCGGCTGCGCCGCGGCGGGGGAGAGGGATGGCTGGTGCCCTCACTCTTCCCGAGGCAGCGGTTCCACCTGCATGGCGCACAGCTGTTCCAGCGTGATGCCGTCCACATAGCCGTTGATGGCCTGGCCCAGCCCTTCCCAGAAGCCCAGCGTCTGGCAGCGATCCCGGCGGGGGCAGCTGGCGGCGTCCCGGGCCAGGCAGGGGATGGGGACCAGATCGCCCTCCACCGCCCGCAGAATGTCCCCGGCGGTGATCTGCCGGGCCGGGCGGGCCAGCCGGTAGCCGCCCTGGCTGCCCCGCACGCTCTCCACCAGGCCGGCCCGGGCCAACGGCGTCACGATCTGTTCCAGATATTTCTGGCTGATCTCCTGGCTGTCGCTCACCGCCTTCAGCGGCAGCAGCTCGCCGGGAGCCATTGCGGCCAGTTCGGTCATCAGGCGCAGCGCGTAGCGGTCTTTTGTTGAAAATTTCATCCCCGGAACCTTCCTTGCAATAGCGTTTCCCTTATCATAGCAAGTTTTTGCCGTTCAGGCAAGCCGAAACCCGCCGCCCGGCCGGCCGGCGGGGAATTTCCGCCTTTTTCGCCCCAATCTCTTGACACCGGCCGCGAAAGGGGGTATACTGACACCATCGCATTGAGTTTTGCAGAAAGGGGATGCTGTCATGACCTGTATCGAACGCCGTGATGGCATGATGATGTGCATGTGCAGTTGGCTTCGGCAACCTGCGCATGTTTCCCCTTGCCTGCATTTCGCTGCATAAGCTGGGGAACACTCGCGGCAGGGCGCCGAAAGCGCCCTGCCGCTTTTTTGTTGTCCCCGGCGGTAAGGAGGAAACGGCATGAAAACAAGTCCCCGATGCCGGCAGCCCGGTGTGCGAATGTGAGGCAGCTCCCTGTCCGACGGCCCGGCGCCGAATGAACCCGAAACCCACTGTCAAAGGAGAAAACACCATGAAAAAGAAACTCATCAGCGGCCTGCTGGCCATCGCCTTCACCCTGAGCCTGGCCGGCTGCGGCACGGCCACTTCTTCCGCCGCCGGCTCGCAGGCGGCTTCCGGCGAAAGCGCCGCCTTTACCGGCGACGGCTTTGACCCCGACATCGACTACGCCGCACTGGCCGGCACCACCGTCCGGGTGGGGGCATCCCCGGCGCCTCACGCCGAGATCCTGCAGGTGGCCAAGGAGATCCTGGCCCAGGCGGACATCACGCTGGACATTGTGGAGTTCACCGACTACATCCAGCCCAACACCGCCACCGAAAGCGGCGACATCGACGCCAACTACTTCCAGCATCAGGACTATCTCAACACCTTCAACGCCGAAAACGGTACCCATCTGGTCTCGGTGGCCCAGATCCACTACGAGCCCCTGGGCATCTACCCGGGCAAGACGGCGAGCTTTGAGGAGCTGGCCGACGGCGCGCAGATCCTTGTTCCCAACGATACCTCCAACGAGGCCCGCGCTCTGCAACTGCTGGCCGCCCAGGGCCTGATCGAGCTGGCCCCCGACGCCGGCCTGACCGCCACCAAGCAGGACATCACCGCCAACCCCAAAAACCTTGAGATCGTCGAGATGGAGGCCGCCCAGCTGCCCCGCAGCCTGGCCAGTGCCGACATGGCGGTCATCAACGGCAACTACGCCACCCAGGCCGGCTTCTCCTCGGCCAACGACGCGCTGGCTACCGAGAGCGCCGATTCCGACGCGGCCCAGCTTTACCCCAACGTGCTGGTGGTGGAGGAAGGCCGGGAAAATGACCCCGCCATCCTGGCGGTGGCCGCCGCACTGCAGAGCGACGCGGTGCGGGACTTCATCAACGAAACCTACGGCGGCGCGGTGGTACCGCTGTTCTGAGTGAGGGATGCGGGCAATGATCGAACTGAAACATCTGACCAAACATTTCAAGACGCCCGGCGGAATGGTGGCAGCGCTGGAAGACATCGACCTGACCATCACGGACGGCGACATCTTCGGCATCATCGGCATGTCGGGGGCCGGCAAGTCCACGCTGGTGCGCTGCATCAACCTGCTGGAACGCCCGGACCAGGGCACCGTCACCATTGACGGCCGGCAGATGCAGACCCTGACCCCCGCCGAACTGCGGGCGGCCCGGCGGGACATCGCCATGATCTTCCAGCAGTTCAACCTGCTGATGCAGCGCACCTGCCTGAAAAACGTCTGCTTTCCGCTGGAACTGGCCGGCCGCCCCCGGGCGGAGGCCGAGACCCGCGCCAGACAGCTGCTGGAGCTGGTGGGCCTGCCCGACAAGGCGGACGCTTACCCGGCCCAGCTTTCGGGCGGGCAGAAACAGCGCATCGCCATTGCCCGCGCCCTGGCCACCGACCCCAAGGTGCTGCTGTGCGACGAGGCCACCAGCGCCCTGGACCCCAACACCACCCACGCGATCCTGCAGCTGATCCAGCAGATCAACCGGGAACTGGGCATCACGGTGGTCATCATCACCCACCAGATGAGCGTGGTGGAGGAAGTCTGCAACCATGTGGCCATCCTGGACGGCGGCCGTGTGGTGGAGCAGGGGGATGTGGCCGAGATCTTCTCCAACCCCCGCACCGACGCGGCCCGGCGGCTGGTCTTCCCGGCCGGCGCCCCCCGGGGCGACGGCGACCTGCTGCCCGGCCGCCGGCTGGTGCGGGTGGCCTTCAACGGCACCCAGACCACCGACAAACCGCTGGTGGCCAGCCTGGCCATCGAGTGCAACGCCCTGGTCTCCATCGTGGCGGCCGACACCCGGGTGGTCCACGGCCAGACGCTGGGCAGTATGCTGCTGGCTTTGCCGGAGGACGAGGAGGCCGCCCGGCGTGCGCTGGACTATATCCGGGCCTACCCGGGCCTGAGCTTTGAGGAGGTGCAGACCGTATGAACGATGTATTCAGCCCCGAAAAGGTCCAGTCGATGCTGGCCTCGCTGCCCGATCTGCCCTTTGCCACCTGGGAGAGTTTCTACGTCACCATCCTCAGCACCCTGATGGCGCTGGTCATCGGCCTGCCGCTGGGGGTCCTGCTGGTGGTGGGGGACAAGGACGGCCTGCTGCCGATGCCCCGCTGGCTGATGACCGCCCTCAATTTCCTCATCAACCTGCTGCGCAGCGTGCCCTTCCTGATCCTGATGATCATGGTGCAGCCGCTGTCCCAGCTGCTGCTGGGCACCACCATCGGCACCACGGCGTCCATCATCCCGCTGGTGGCGGCCAGCTTCCCCTTCGTGGCCCGGCTGGTGGAGACCAGTCTGCGGGAGGTGGACGGCGGCGTGGTAGAGGCCGCCCAGAGCATGGGCGCCACCCCGTTCCAGATCATTGCCAAGGTCATGATCCCCGAAAGCATGCCCAGCCTGATCGCCAATGTGACCATCGCGCTGACCACCATCCTCAGCTACAACGCCATGGCCGGCATCATCGGCGGCGGCGGCCTGGGGCAAATC
>DWWE01000072.1 GCA_019119835.1 Candidatus Gemmiger stercoravium
GGCTGCCAGGCGGAGAGGGGGCTTGCTTCCTGGGGCTCGGCAGGCGTTTGCCGGGCGGCCCTGCCGTGCCGGGGCAGGGGAGAGGGGGCCGTGCCCTCCCCACCGTTCCCCACGCGGCCGGCGAATGTGAAAATTCTTTATCCAAAGCTGTTTTTTTGGCTGCGGACTTGCTTTTTGCCCCGTGATTTGGTACTATGTAAGTACAGTTGTGGGGAATATAGGGTTGAAGTGGTTTGAAGTGGGTAGTTTTCAACCTTTTCAACATGGTTTTCAACCATACCCTGACGGCTGAACGTACAAAACGTGGAAAACTTCGGCAGAAAGGGGGAAGTTTCAACAATGTTCGTCGGGCGTTTCGATTATGCCATCGATGCCAAGGGACGGTTGAACTTCCCTGCCAAGTTCCGGGAGGATATGGGCGAGACCTTCATCGTGGCCCGCTGGCTGGACCATTGTCTGGCGGCGTTCCCCACGGCAGAGTTCGAAAAGGTGGCCGAACGCATTGCCGAAAAAGGGCTGGTGAAGGGCCGGCAGGTCAGCCGGATGCTCTATTCCTCCGCCGTGGAGGTCACGCCGGACAAACAGGGGCGCATCCAGATCCCGGCCAGTCTGCGGACCTATGCCAACCTGGACCATGATGTGACCATCACCGGCAACCGGACTTTTGCCGAAATCTGGAATACCGAGACCTGGGAGGCAAACCAGGCCGACTCGGACGAAGACTTTACCGCAGCGATGGAGGATCTGGACTTCTGATCGCTGCCGAGGGGACCTAACATGGAATTCAGCCACATTCCCGTACTGCTGCAGCCTTGTCTTGAGGGGCTGGCCATCGACCCGGCCGGTATCTATTTGGATGGTACCGCCGGTGGCGCCGGTCATTCCCGCGAGATCGCCAAACGCTTGACCACCGGGCGACTGATCGCCCTGGACCAGGACCCGGATGCGGTGGCAATCGCCGCCGAAAGGCTTAAGGGCCTGCCCGCACAGGTGGTCAGGGCAAATTTCCGGCAGGCGGCAGAAGTGCTGGATTCGCTGAACATCCCCACCATCAACGGCGCCCTGTTGGATCTGGGCGTGTCCAGCCACCAGCTTGACGAGGCCGGCCGCGGTTTTTCCTACCATGCGGACGCACCGCTCGATATGCGGATGAGCCAGCAGGGCCCCACCGCGGCCGACCTCGTCAACACCCTCCCGCGGGAGGAACTGGCCCGCATCCTCCGGGAATACGGCGAGGAGCCCTACGCCTGGCAGATCGCCGGCAAGATCGTCCGCGAGCGGGAACAGGCGCCCATCCGGACCACTCTCCAGCTGGCCGAGCTCATCGCCTCGGCCATGCCGCCGGCCCAGCGGCGCAAGCACAAAAACCCCGCCCGCCGCAGCTTTCAGGCGCTGCGCATTGCGGTCAACGGAGAACTGGACGCCCTGAACGAAGGGCTGGAGGCCATCTTCAGCCGTCTGGCGCCGGGCGGCCGGCTCTGCGTCATCACCTTCCACAGTTTGGAGGACCGGCTGGTCAAAAACAAGTTCCGCCGCTGGGCGCAGCGCTGTACCTGCCCGCCGGAACAGCCGGTCTGCACCTGCGGCGGGGTGCCCAAGGCCACCCTGATCACCCGCCACCCCATCGAGGCGGACGACCGGGAACTGGCCGAAAACCGCCGCAGCCGCTCCGCCAAACTCCGGGTGTTGGAAAAGCGCTGACCCGTTTGTTTTGAGATTCCGCCTGCCTGCCGGCCCGCAAGCCCCGGCGGCAGGGATGCTGATTTTGTGACAGGGGGTGTTTCCCATGGCTTCTGCTGCTTTCCAAATCGAACATCGTCGTCCTGCGGCCCGCCGTGCGGCGCCGCAGGTGCGGGTCGTGCAGGGCGGCCGTTACCGGATGCGCCGCGCCCGGGAGATGGCGCGGCAGGCTGCCGTGGTGCTGGTGGTCGCGCTGCTGCTGGGGCTGATCACCGCCATTGTGGCCAGCCAGGCCCGCATCACCGAGCTGTCCGGCGAGATCGACGCCAAGAACACCGAACTGACCGAGGCGCGCACGACCTTCGACTACCTGACCTCCCAGATGGATGAGATCGCCAACATGTCCAACCTGGGCGTTGTGGCGGAAAAGCAGCTGGGCCTTGTGAAGTCGGACCCCAGCCAGATCACCTACATACAGCTGGAAAACGAGAGCGTGATCGAGCGCAGCGAAAGCGAAGCCGCCAAGCTGCTGGATGATCTGCGCACGGCCGCATTGAGCCTGATCGGAAACTTTGACCCTTGACCGGGTGACGTGTAAGCCGCCGTTTTGCCGCGCTTTCCGCCGCTGAAAATGCCCAAAAGCGTGCATCCCGCATCGGGGCACGCTTTTCTCTTTTTGGGCGCTTCCCACCATTTTGCCAGGAAAGGCAGGACTATGAAGCAAGATCAAACACCGCACCCGAACGACCGGTCTCCGGCCGAAAACCGTCACCCCATCAACAACGCCCTGCGGGTCCGCACGCTGCTGGCGGTGGCCATGTTCATCCTGTTCGGCATGGGGATCCTGATTTATCAGCTGTATGCGCTGCAGCTGCGCGACCCCGAAAGCTACCGCGTCGGCGCCGCCCAACAGCAGCTGCTGGACGAGGAACTGCCCGCGACCCGCGGGACGATCTACAGTTCCACCGGCGAGGTGCTGGCCCGCAGCACGACGGTGTGGAACATCATTGCGGACCCGTCCGACTGCAACCCGGCCTTCATTGCCGAGGCTTCGGAAAAGATCAGCGAGCTGCTGGGCGGTTCGGTCAGCGCCGAGAGCATCCTTGAAAAACTCAGCGACAGCGAGAGTCAGTACAAGGTGCTGGCCCGCAATGTGGACCTGCCCACCAAAGATGCGATCCTGGAATATGCCAACACCAAGGGCGCCCTCACCGAGGGTGCCCCGGAGGAGGACTGGGAGACCGTCCTCAACATCTATACCGAGCAAAGCTCCATCCGCAGCTATCCCTACAACTCCTTTCTGTCCTCGGTACTGGGCTTTACCAACGCCGACGGCGAGGGCATGTACGGCCTTGAGAAATCCTACGAGGACGTGCTGGCCGGCACCCCCGGGCGCAGCGTCAGCACCAAGAACGCCCTGGGGTATGAGGTGGCGGATTCCGAGGCGGATGTCCATGACCCCATCAACGGGTATAACCTCAACCTGACCATCGATGAAAACGTCCAGCAGACGGTGGAAAAGTATCTCTCCCAGGCTATGGAAGAGTACAGCGTCATGAACCGGGGCACCGTCATCGTCATGGATGTGAACACCGGCGCCATCCTGTCCATGGCAACCGTCGAACAGTTTGACCCCAACGACCCCTACACCATCCAGGACCCGGATCTGGCCGCGGTGCTGGCGGACTCTACCCTCACCGACGAGGAGATCGACCTGCTCCAGTCCCGGCTGGGAGAGAACGAGGTGGCCGATATTGTGGAGGACGGCGTGCTGGGCGAGGATGAATATTCCGTTCTGCAGGGGTATCTGAGGGAAGCCCAGTGGAAAAACAAGAGCGTCACCGAACTGCACTTCCCGGGTTCGGTGTTCAAGCTCATCACCGCCGCCGCTGCGCTGGACTCCGGCCTGGTGGATGCCGGCCAGCAGTATTACTGCGGCGGCGAACTGACCGTCAACCCGGGGACCGAGTGGGAGATCCCCTACCACTGCGCCAACGGGGGTGTCCACGGCTGGCAGGATATGGCCGGCGCGCTGGAAGAAAGCTGCAACCTCTACTTCATCCAGTTGGCCGAGACCATGTCCACCCAGTTCTTCACCGATTACTACAGCGCCTTCGGCCTGTATGAGCGCACCGGCATCGACCTGCCCTACGAGGCGGCCGGCATCTCCAAGACCAAGGCGGATATGGACCGGGTCATCACCGACCTGTACTCTAGCTCCTTCGGCCAGTCCCAGAAGATCACCCCGATCCAGATGGCCACGGCGGTGGCGGCGGTGGTCAACGGCGGCTACCTGCTCACCCCTTATGTGGTTGGCAGCATCACCGACGACAGCGGGAATGTGATCGAGCAGACCCAGACCGACATCCGCCGTCAGGTCATCTCGGAAGAGGTCAGCGCCCAGCTGCGTACCATGATGGAAAACAACGTCGGCCAGGGGCAGGACGGCTACTCCTGCCGCAACGTCTATGTGGCCGGGTACGCCATCGGCGGCAAGTCGGGCACCGGCGAACAGCTGGACCGTTCCAAGCGCAGCTATGACGATGACTACCACAAGCAGATCAGCTTTGCCGCGGCCCTGCCCATCGACGACCCGGAATACCTGGTCTTCGCCGTGCTGGACGACCCCCGCTGGACCGAGGACTTTGCCTCGATGATCGTGGCCCCGATGATCGGCAACATCATCAGCGAGATCGCCCCCTATCTGGGCATCCCCACCGACCCGGACTATGTGGCCCCCGAGACCGTCAAGGTCAAGAACTATGTGGGCAACGGCTGGTCCACTGCCCAGATGGAACTGAACAAGGTGGGCCTGAAACACCAGATCATCGGGTCGGGCAGCTCCATCACCTACCAGTACCCCTACGCCTCCATGGAGGTGCCCTACGGCTCCACCGTCTACCTTTACACCGAAGCCTCCGCCGGCACCCAGACCACGGTGCCCGACGCGGTGGGCAAAACCGGCTCGTTCGCCCAGCAGATGCTGCAGTCCTCCAACCTGAATGTGCAGATCGACGGCGACCCGAGCGGCCAGGTGGTGTCCCAGAATGTGGCGGCCGGCACCAGTGTGGAATATGGCACCATCATCACCCTGACGACCGAGACAACGGCCGCGGACACCGCCGACTCGGCCGCGCCCGAAACAGAATCAGCCGGTACGGAGGAGACCGGCGCAGAGGAGGAAGGAACCCTATGAAACCCATCCATGCCAATGAACTGCTGGCCGGACTGGCGCTGGCCCGCCCGGCCCTGATCCATGCGGTGGTGACCGACAGCCGCAAGGTCACCCCCGGGTGCGTCTTTGTCTGTTTCCCCGGCGCCCGGGTGGACGGCCATGACTTCGCAGCCGCAGCCTTCCAGGCCGGGGCCGAGTATATCATTGCCAACCATCCGGTGGAAGGCGTGCCCGAAGATCACCTGGTCGTCACCCCATCCAGCCACCGGGCCATGCTCCGGATGGCCGCCAACTACCGGATGCTCTTCAACCCGCTGATGATCGGCGTCACCGGCAGCGTCGGCAAGACCACCACCAAGGAATTCTGCTACGCGGTGCTGTCGGCTTTTGGCAACACCCTGAAGACCGAAGGCAACCAGAACAACGAGATCGGTCTGCCGAACACCCTGTTCCGGCTGGAGGATGCCACCGAATATGCGGTGGTGGAGATGGGGATGAGCGCCCTGGGCGAGATCGCCCGGCTGGCCCGCACCGCCCGCCCGGCCGCCGGCATCATCACGATGATCGGGGTTTCCCACCTGGAAAACTTGGGAAGCCGCGAGAATATACTGAAAGCAAAGCTGGAGATCTGCCAGGGCTTGCCGGACGGCGCCCCGCTGGTGCTCAATGCGGACGACGACCTGCTGCCCGGCGCCCCGCTGCCCGAACGGCTGCGCCCGGTCTGGTTCGGCATTGAGGCAAAAACCGCCGACGTGCGGGCGGTGGACATCCGCGACGCGGGGGACGGCACGGCCTTTACCCTGCAGGATGCCGAATACGGACGCTTTGAGGTGACCATCCCCACAGTGGGGCTGCATACGGTGCGGGACGCCCTGGCAGCCTACACGGCGGCGACCCGGCTTGGGCTGGACCCGGCGCGGGCCGCGGCGGCACTGGCCAACTACCGCACCACCGGCATGCGCCAGCATGTGGTGGAACACGGCGGCGTCACCTTTATCGAAGACTGCTACAACGCCAGCCCGGACAGCATGCGCGCCGCGCTGGACATTCTGACCCGCCGCACCCCGGGCCCCGGAGGCCGCCGCATCGCGGTGCTGGGGGATATGCTGGAACTGGGCCAGGCCAGTGAACAGGCCCACCGCCAGACCGGCGAAGCCGCCGCGGCTGCAGCCGACCTGGTCATTGCGGTGGGCCCGCGCAGTGCGGCCCTGGCCGAAGCCGCCCGCAGCCGGGGAGCAAAAACTCTGTATTGCCAAAGTATCGGGGAAGTAGTAGAATATCTAAGGTTGAACCTGTGTTGCGGGGACGTGGTGCTGGCCAAGGCGAGCCATGCCATGCAGTTTGAGCAGATGCTCAACGACCTGTACGCGGTCCTGCCTGCACCGGCGGCTTCCACGGAACCCGACCGGTCCACTACCTGAAAATCTGGGGGTAATACCGCATGGGGATGACAGTATCCTGGATGCTGGTGGCGGCGGCCATCGCTGCTTTCTGTATCACAGCTGTGTCCGGCATCTTCCTGATCCCGGCACTTCACCGGCTGCATTTCGGCCAGACCATTCGTGAGTCCGGTCCCGTCTGGCACAACAAAAAGCAGGGCACCCCCACCATGGGCGGCTTCTGCTTTATCCTGGGGGTTCTGCTCGCGGTGGGGCTGGCCTATGTGGGGCTGTCCCGCCTGGAACCCGGCCTGCTGGAACCCCAGCAGCTGCAGGCGTCGCTGCTGGTGCTCTTCCTGGCGTTCGGATCCGGCTTTATCGGCTTTCTGGACGACTTCACCAAGGTGGTGCGCCACCGCAACCTGGGCCTGCTGGCCTGGCAGAAGCTGGTGCTGCAGTTCCTGGTCACCGGCTGCTTCATGGCCGGCCTTTCCAGCCTGGGGCTGATGACCCGCATCATCATGCTGCCGGTGGTCGGCGCTGTGGATCTGGGCATCTTCTATTATCCCATCGCCTTTTTCGGCATCATCTTCCTGGTCAATGCGGTCAACCTGACCGACGGGCTGGACGGCCTGTGCTCCTGCGTGACCTTTGTGTCGATGCTGGGGTATCTGCTGGCGGCCAGCATGCTGGGCTTTTACCATGTGGCGGTGCTTTCCACCGCGATGGCGGCGGCCTGCGCCGGCTTCCTTGTCTGGAACTTTTACCCGGCCAAGGTGTTCATGGGGGACACCGGCAGTATGTTCCTGGGCGGCATGGTCACGGCCCTCGCCTTTGTTATGGGTCGGCCGGAACTGGTGATCTTTTTCGGCATCGTCTATATCTGGGACGCCATGACCGTGGTGATCCAGCGGGTCTATTTCAAGCTGACCCACGGCAAGCGGATCTTCCGCATGACGCCGATCCACCATGCGTTCGAGATGCGCGGCTGGAAAGAACCGCGGATCAACGCGTTCTTCAGCTTCCTGGCACTGGTCGGCGTGGTGCTGGGGTTGTTCTATGTATACATGACCTGATCGTTCAGGTCAGCCCGGCAAAAGGAGGGGCGGACAGTGGCACTTGTAGGTTTTCTTGACTGGGGATTCGGCAATCTTGTCCGCTTCGCCAAACACATCGCCTTCCGCAAGGAGGAGCGCGGCCCGCTGTCCTGGCCGTTTGTGGGCACGCTGCTGCTGGTGCTGGTCTATGGGCTGATCATGCTCTTCTCGGCCAGCTATGTGACGGCCTACTACCGTTTCAACGACATCTATCACTTTATCGGGCCCCAGGTGGTGGTGGCGGTCATCGGCCTGCTGGTCATGTTCCTGATCTCCAACATCAACTACCGGTCGCTGCGGTATGTGTACTGGCATATCTACATCCTCCTGATCGGGATGCTGGTGCTGGCGCTGTTCAGCGAGCCGCAGAACAACTGCCACCGGTGGATCTACCTGTTCGGCAACTCGCTGCAGCCCTCCGAGGTGGCCAAGTTCGCCACCGTCCTGGGGATCGCCCTGATGACCGACCAGCAGTATCAAAAGCGCCACACGCTGATCCGCGGCCTGGTCATCCCGCTGGCGCCGCTGCTGCCGATCTTCGTGCTGCTCCGGCTGGAACCCCACAACTCGGCGATCCTGCTGATCTGCATGATCGCGGCCACCATGCTGTTCTGCGGCGGCTGCGGTTTGCGCTGGATGCCGCTGATGGCGGTGCTGGGCGCCGGCGGCATCTACCTGATGCTGACCGCCGAGGGCAACTCGGTGGCCAACGAACGCCTGGGCGCCTGGGGGCTGCTCGCCGAAAGCGATGTGGACCTGGGCTACCAGACCATCCAGAGCCTGTACTCCATCGCATCGGGCGGACTGACCGGCCTGGGCATCGGCAACAGCCGCCAGAAACATCTCTGGCTGCCCGAAGCCACCAACGACTTCATCTTCTCCATCGTCTGCGAGGAACTGGGCTTCATCGGCGCAATTCTGTGCATCCTGCTGTTTGTACTGCTCATTGTGCAGGGCATCCTCATCGCGCTGCGTGCGCCGGATTACTTCGGCACCATGCTGGCGGTGGGCATCACCTCACAGGTGGCCTGGCAGGTATTCTGCCACATCGGCGTGGTCACTGCCACGCTGCCCAATACCGGCATCAGCCTGCCCTTCTTCTCCTCTGGCGGCACCAGTCTGCTGTTGCTGCTGTGTGAAATGGGGGTCCTGCTCAGCGTGTCCCGCGCCGGCAATGCACGGCTCAGGTCCCAGCAAAAGCAGCGGCAGCAGGAACTGAGGGAACGCCTCCGTGGCCGGCCGGACGGGCAGCGCACCGTCTACCACCGGCCGCAGACACAGTAAAGAAGGGGGAAGCAGATGCGTGTTCTGATCGCCGCCGGCGGCACCGCCGGCCATATCAACCCGGCGCTGGCCATTGCCGGGGCTCTCAAACAGGCCGATCCCACCGCCGAGATCCATTTCGCCGGCCGTCGGGAGGGCATGGAATACGGTCTGGTCACCCGGGCCGGGTATCCCTTCCATCACATTGAGATCAACGGCTTCCAAAGACGCCTCACGCCGGAAAACATCCGCCGCAATCTGGTGGCGATCTATCACCTGGCCCTCAGCGGGCCGCGTACCAAGGCGATCCTTCGGGAAGTCCGGCCGGATCTGGTCATCGGCTGCGGCGGCTATGTGAGCGGCCCGGTGGTCCGGGCGGCGGCCCGGCAGGGCATCAAGACGGCCATCCATGAGCAGAACGCCTTTCCCGGGGTCACCAACAAGCTGCTGACCCGGGATGTGGACGTGGTGTTTGCCGCCAGCGCCGACGCGGTGGAAAAGCTCGGTGCGCCCGACAAAACGCTGGTGGTCGGCAATCCGGTCCGGCCGGAACTGCTCAGCCAGGACCGCGCAGCGGCCAGGGGGCGGATCGGGGCAGGGGACCGCACGGTGATCCTCAGCTTTGGCGGCAGCCTGGGGGCCCGCCGCATCAATGAGGTGGTGGCGTCCCTCTGCGGCTGGGAGCAGCGCACCCACCAGAATATCCAGCACCTGCACGCGACCGGCAGCCGCGGCGTGCAGCTCTTCCGGGACCTGGCCAGGCAGGAAGGGTTTGCCCCGGGCCCGGGGCTTGTGGTGCAGGAGTACATCAACAATATGCCCGAACTGCTGGCCGCCGCCGACCTGGTTATCGCCCGTTCCGGTGCGCTGACGCTGGCAGAGCTGGAGGTGATGGGCCGGGCTTCCATCCTGATCCCCAGCCCCAATGTGGCGGAAAACCACCAGTACTACAACGCGATGGAGCTGCAGAAAGCCGGGGCCGCCGTTGTGATCGAGGAGAAAGACCTGACGGCGGAAAAGCTCATTGAGACGGTGCAGCAGCTGCTGGCAGAACCCGGCCGCCTGGCCGAGATGGGCCGCTGCGCCCGCAAGCTGGCCGTGCCGGACAGCCTGGACCGGATCACGGCCCGGCTGCTGACCCTGGTCGAAACCGGGCGCTGAGACCCGGCGTTAAAACAGAGAAGGGGGGACTGCAGATGGACCGTGACCAGCGCAGCCGGCGGCAGAAGTCTTCTGCGGTCCCGCCGCCGCGCAAGCCAGCGCACCGGGGGATGAAAAGCCGCCTTGGGCTGACCAAAAAGGGGGCGCCGCCGGAGCGGACGGCCCCGCAGCGGCCGGCTGCCCCCCGGGGGAACCCGCCGCCAAGGCCGGCCCCGAACAGCCGTCTTCGCCCCCCGGCTGGCCAACCCCGAACAGGGAAGACCCCGGCCGGCCAACCCCGTGCGGCCGCCCCGGCCGGGAAACCGCCCCACCGCGCCCCGGCCCAGCAGAATCCGCAGAAAGGCGGTTACCGGGCAGGCGGCCGCACCCGCCCGCCCCGCCGGGTGACCCAGGCCGAGCTGCTTCGCCGGCGGCGCCGGCGGGCGCTGCTCAGTATGCTGCTGGTGGTCGTGGTGCTCATCGCAGGGGGCGTGCTCTCGGTCAACCTGCTCTTCAAGGTCTCCAACTTCCGCATTGAAAACGCCGACGGCTCCACGCCGGCCGACACCGGCGTCTATTCGGAGCAGCAGATCCTGGATCTGCTGGCCATTCAGGAAGGGGACAACCTGTTCGGATTCTCTCCCCGGGAAAAGTCCGATTTCCTGCTGGCGAATCTTCCGTACCTGGATGTGGCCGATGTGGCGATCCAGATGCCGAACACGGTGGTGGTCAAGGTTCAGCCGGCCACCGAGCGGTTCACCATGGAATACGGCGGTCAATGGCTGGTGCTCAGCGATGCCCTGAAGGTGCTGCGCACCGACGGGACCCGGCCGGAGGGGCTGATCCTGCTGGAAGCCCAGGTGGCGGACGGCCAGTCCACCGCACCCGGCAGCTTCCTGGCGCTGCTCAGCGAGGGCTCGGCGCAGGTCTCCACCGCCGAGGACGCTTACAACAGCGCCCAGACGGTGCTGGAAGAGATGATGCAGCAGCTGGACGAAAACGGGCTGCTGGCTGCTACCACCAGCCTCTCGCTGGCGGATATGAGCGAACTGAACTTCCTGTATGACGGGCGGGTGCTGGTCCAACTGGGAACAGCCAACGACCTGGACTACAAGATCAAGTTTGCCGCCAATGTGATCCTGGATGTGGCGGGCAGCGGTCTGTCTGCCACTGACCAGGGCACTATGGACGTGAGCCACCAGTATTCGGACGGAACGCCCTACCTGACCTTCCAGGCCGCCACCCCCACGCCAGCCCCCACCGCCACGCCGGAAGGGGAAACGACCGACGGGGCGGACGCCGACGGGACCGACCCGCAGGCCCAGCCCACCCCGACCCCGGCCCCTCAGGAATCATGACCCGGCCCAACGCCGCCGGATGCACTGCATCCGGCGGCGTTTTGTATGTCTGCAACTCTTTTGCCCTTTCGGCACACATACCCGGTGAAAGAGGTGAAACCATTGAACGTTCAGCAAGTGACCCCTTTTTTCGAAGCCTTGTATGACCAGACCTATGACGCGACGCTGCTCTACCTGACCCGGCGCTGTGCGGACCCCACCCAGCTGCCCGACCTGCTGCAGGAGGTCTACAGCGAAGTCTACGCCGTATTGCTGCAAAAGGGCATCGGCTACCTGCAAAATCCGCCGGCCTTTGTGCGCCATGTGGCACGGGCCAAGCTGCGCCGGTTCTATACGCTGCGCCAGCGGCTGCGGCAGTGGGTGCCGCTGCAGCGCCAGGACGCCGAGGGTGAACTATATGACGACCCGGCCCTGGAGCAAGCGGCCTGGCAGATGCCGCAGCCGGGGGACCAGGTGGAGGAAAAGTGGCTGCTGGAATCCATCGCCGCCACCCTCAAGACCTGCCCGCCGGATGTGCAGAAAATCTTTATCTGCCACTATCAGCTGGACCTGACGCTGCGCCAGACCGCCGAAGCCCTGGGAATGAAGGAGTCTACGGTCAAGGCAAAACTCTACCGAACCCTGCAAAAACTGCGAACCATCTATGCCACGGAGGGGGCCGACCATGAAGGAGCATGAACTGCTGCACCGGGCGATGAACGCCTATGGGCTGGACCGGGAAGCCATCCGGCAGGCAGCGCGCTGCCGCGGGGCGGCCCGCCTGCACAAAGGAGGAACTTCTATGAAACGAAAATGGACGGCTGCCGCTGCCGTTCTGGCCGCCTGCCTGTGCCTGGGCGGCGGTGTGTATGCGGCCGATTACTTTCTCAGTGCCTCAGAGGCTGCCCGCGCCGGGGGCAGCGATCGGCTGGCGGCCCTGTTTGAAGGGGACGCCGCGGTAACCATCAACCAGACCCAGGCCGACGCTGGCTATACGGTCACCCTGCTGGGGCTGACCAGCGGCGAGAGGCTGACCGAGTACTGGAGCAGCTACTGGACCGAAGAATACCCCCTGACCGGGCGCACCTACGCGGTGCTGGCCGTGCAGGGGCAGGAGGGGACCGAACCGGAAGCCGACTTTGCCTATGAGAACAGCAGCGTCCTGCCGGTCATCACCACCACCGAGCTGGCCCCCTGGCAGTATTGGCTCGAACCCCAGCGCAGCGATGTGACGGTGGACGGGGTCCGGTACCTTCTGGTGGGCTGCGATGAACTGGAACCCTTTGCCGACCAAGGCGGGGTGCTCTGCCTGAGCACCGGCGGCATCGGCTGGAACGGGGCGGCTTTTCACTACGATGCCGCCACCGGCACCGTGACCGCCAACCCGGACTACGACGGTGTGAACCTTGTGTTTGACCTGCCGCTGGATGCGAGCCGGGCCGACCCGGACAAGGCGCAGGCGTTCATCGAACAGTGGAAGAACGGCAGCCCGGAGACCGCCGGGCCGGACCCGACCGCCTCCGGTGGCATCGCAGAGGCGACGGAAGACGCCGTCGAAGCCGCCGCCGTGGACCCCGACGAGATCCGCGCCGCCGGTACGCTGCGGAACACCGAGACGGTCCGCAGCACTTCCGACCCGGGATACAGCGGCGGCGGGTTCTGGCCGCTGCCCAACGGCGGCACCCTGGCCCTGGGGGCAATCGCCGTCGGGCAGACCCAGGTGATGCCCCTGCTTGCGCAGGGAACGGCGGAACAGGCGACGCTTGTGACCCGCAACGCCGATGACACGCTGACGGTGGAAGTGTACGACCTGTCCCGTTGAACAGCCCCGCCCGCCAACAACAAAAAGCCGCTGCCCGCGGCCGGAAGGTTTCCGGTACCGCGGGCAGCGGTCTTGTCTTATCAGGGGATCAAACGCTCAATTCGGCGGTCATACCCACATCCTCGGGGTTGGCGTCCAGCACAGGCTGGATCACATCCTGCAGGTATTCCTCCACCTGCTGCGGGGCGCGGCCGGTGAAGGCTTCGGGGCTCAGCTCGGCCTCGATCTCCTCCCGGGTCAGGCCGAAAGCAGGGTCGGCCTCCACCCGGGCGATCATGTCGTTGGGACGGCCCTCCTGCTTGACCACGGCAGCGGCCGCCACCGCGTGCTCCCGCAGCCGCTCGTGCAGTTCCTGCCGGTCGCCGCCCTTCTTGACGGCCTTCATCATGATGTTTTCGCTGGCCATAAAGGGCAGTTCGGCCATCACCCGGCTGCGGATGACCTTGGGGTAAACCACCAGCCCGTCCGAGACGTTCAGCAGGATGTTCAGAATGGCATCTGCGGCCAGGAACCCTTCCGCCATGGCGATGCGTTTGTTGGCGGAATCGTCCAGCGTGCGCTCGAACCACTGGGTGCCGGCGGTCATGGCCGGGTTCAGCACGTCCACCATCAGGTAGCGGGCCAGGGCGCAGATCCGCTCGCAGCGCATGGGGTTGCGCTTGTAGGGCATGGCCGAAGAACCGATCTGGTTCTTTTCAAACGGCTCTTCCATCTCCTTGAAGTTGGCCAGCAGCCGGATGTCGGTGGCCATCTTCATGGCGCTCTGGGCCAGGCCGGCCAGGGCGGACAGCACGTTATAGTCCACCTTGCGGCTGTAGGTCTGGCCGCAGACGGGTACCACCTTGTCAAAGCCCATCTGGGCGCAGACATCGGCTTCCACCGCCTTCACCTTGGCGGAATCGCCGCCGAACAGCTCCATAAAGCTGGCCTGGGTGCCGGTGGTGCCCTTGACGCCCCGCAGCGCCAGGCCGCCGGCCTGATGCTCCACTTCCTGCAGGTCCATATACAGTTCGTTCATCCACAAAGTGGCCCGCTTGCCCACGGTGGTCAGCTGGGCCGGCTGGCAGTGGGTGTAGGCCAGGCAGGGCATGTCCTTGTACTCGCCGGCAAACTTGGCCAGGTTGGCCAGCACGCCGATGATCTTTTTGCGCACAAGCGCCAGCCCTTGCCGCATGATGATGATGTCGGTGTTGTCGCCCACATAGCAGCTGGTGGCGCCCAGGTGGATGATGCCCTTGGCATGGGGGCACTGCAGGCCGTAGGCGTAGACATGGCTCATCACGTCATGGCGGACGAGCTTTTCCCGTGCGGCGGCTTCCTCGTAATTGATGTCATCCTTGTGGGCTTCCAGCTCGGCGATCTGTTCGTCGGTGATGTCCAGGCCCTGCTTCTGTTCGGCCCGGGCCAGGGCGATCCAGAGTCGCCGCCAGGTGCGGAACTTGTTGTCATCCGAGAAGATGTACTGCATCTCGTCCGAGGCATAGCGGGTGGAGAAGGGGGAAATGTAACGGTCGTGCGGCATAAATTTACCTCTTTCTGTGAAATGGAGAAAAGCGGTGCGCTTACAGCTTGAAATAGTTCACGCCGCCTTCAAAAATCGGCTGGTACTTGTCGCCGCCCACGTTCTTGTACAGCTGGTCGGCGCTGCGCTCGCTGTGGCCCATCTTGCCCAGCACCCGGCCGTCCGGGCTGGTGATGCCTTCAATGGCCAGCACGCTGCCGTTGGGGTTGTAGCGCTGGTCCATCGTCGGCACGCAGTTCAGGTCCACATACTGGGTGGCGACCTGTCCGTTTTCGATCAGTTTCTGCAGCAGTCCGTCGTTGCAGACAAAGCGTCCTTCCCCGTGGCTGATGGCAATGAGATGTTCGTCGTTGACCTCGCATTCGGCCAGCCAGGGGCTCTTGTTGGAGGCGATGCGGGTGCGCACCAGCATGCTCTGGTGGCGATGCACGGTGTTGAAGGTCAGGGTGGGGTCGCTCTCGGTGATGGGGCGGATCTCGCCATAGGGCACAAGCCCCAGCTTGATCAGCGCCTGGAAGCCGTTGCAGATGCCCAGCGCCAGGCCGTCCCGCTGGCCGAGCAGCCGGTTGACGGCATCCGCCACCGCCGGCGCCCGGAAGAACGCCGTGATGAACTTGGCCGAACCGTCCGGCTCGTCGCCGCCGGAGAAACCGCCCGGCAGCATCAGGATCTGCGCCTGGTCGATCTCCCGCACCAGCGCCTCGCAGCTTTCCGCCACGTCGGCGGGGGTCAGGTTGCGCAGCACCAGCACATGGGGGTCGCCGCCGGCACGGCGGAAGGCCCGGGCTGTGTCATATTCGCAGTTGGTGCCGGGGAAAACCGGAATGATGATGCGCGGCGTGGCCAGCCGCACGGCCGGCGCCACCCGATCCAGGGACTTGCAGCGGTATTCCAGCGCCTGCACTTCCTGGCCGGGACGGCGATAGGGGAAGACCGGCTCCAGCTTGGACTCCCAGATCTCCTGCAGCGCGGCCAGGTCCAGCGCCTCGCCGCCCGCCGTGAGCCGGTACTCCACCGTGGTGGTGCCCAGGAACTCACCGGCCGAAGCGTCCAGCAGCTCCAGAATCACCGCGCCGTAGCAGGGTTTGAGCAGCGAATCCGGGTCGATGTCGTCGCTCAGGTTCAGCCCGACCCGGTTGCCCACGCACATCTTGAACAGCGCTTCGGCCACGCCGCCGAAACCGGGCGTCGCCGCCGAGAGAACCTTGCCCTCGGCGATCATCTGCTCCACGATCTTGTAGATGGAAAGCAGGCTGTTGATCTCGGGCAGACCGTCCTTGTACTGGGGTTTCAGGATCACCACAGCGCTGTTGGCCTTCTTGAACTCGGGGCTCAGCACGGTGCGGGTATTGCCGATGGCGGTGGCAAAGCTCACCAGCGTGGGGGGCACGTCCAGCCCTTCAAAACTGCCGGACATGCTGTCTTTGCCGCCGATGGAAGCGATGCCCAGGCCCATCTGGGCATCCAGGGCGCCCAGCAGCGCGGCCATGGGCTTGCCCCAGCGCTCCGGCGCGTCGCCCAGATGCTCGAAATACTCCTGGAAGGTCAGGTACATATCCTTGTGGCGGAAGCCGGCGCAGACCAGTTTGGTCACGCTTTCCACCACAGCCATGTAGGCGCCGCGGTAGGGGTCGGCTTCGGTCAGGTAGGGGTTGAAGCCCCAGGCCATGCCCGAGCAGGTGGTGGTCTCGCCGTCCACCGGCAGCTTGGCGGCCATTGCCATGGCGGGGGTCAGCTGATACTTGCCGCCGTAGGGCATCAGCACGGTGGCCGCGCCGATGGTGGAGTCGAACCGTTCGCCCAGCCCCTTCTTGCTGCAGACATTCAGGTCGCCCACCATGGCCTGCATCTTTTCGGCAAAGGTGCTGCCGGGCCAGCTGGGGGTCCAGGCATGGCCGGCGGTGATGTGAACGCTGGCGTGGCGCTCGGCGCCGTTGGAGTTGAGGAACTCCCGGGAAAGGTCCACGATGGCGCTGCCGTTCCAGACCTCCACCATCCGCTTCTCCTCGGTGACCTGGGCCACCACGGTGGCCTCCAGGTTTTCCTGCTGTGCCAGGGCGATGAAGCGGTCGGCATCTTCGGCAGCCACCGCCACCGCCATGCGCTCCTGGCTTTCGCTGATGGCCAGTTCGGTGCCGTCCAGACCTTCGTACTTTTTGGTAACTTTGTTCAGGTCGATGTGCAGCCCGTCGGCCAGCTCGCCGATGGCCACCGATACGCCGCCGGCGCCAAAGTCATTGCAGCGCTTGATCATGCGGCAGGCGTCCTCACGGCGGAACAGCCGCTGCAGCTTGCGTTCGATGGGGGCGTTGCCCTTCTGCACCTCGGCGCCGCAGGTCTCCAGGCTGGACAGCTTGTGGGCCTTGCTGGACCCGGTGGCGCCGCCGATGCCGTCGCGGCCGGTGCGGCCGCCCAGCAGGATGATCACATCGCCGGGGGCGGGTTCCTCCCGCCGCACATGGCTGGCCGGGGTGGCGCCCACCACGGCGCCGATCTCCATGCGTTTGGCCACATAGCCGGGGTGGTACAGCTCATCCACCTGGCCGGTGGCCAGGCCGATCTGGTTGCCGTAGCTGGAATACCCCTGG
>DWWE01000073.1 GCA_019119835.1 Candidatus Gemmiger stercoravium
AGAGAACAAGATGACGGCATGATCACCAAGGTCGTCTCCATCAACCGCGTTTCCAAGACCGTCAAGGGCGGCCGCGTCATGAAGTTCGCCGCGCTGATCGTCGTCGGCGACGGCAAGGGCAACATCGGCTACGGCGTCGGCAAGTCCGGCGAAGTGCCCGAGGCCATCCGCAAGGGCGAAGGCGCCGCCAAGAAGAACATGCACAAGGTCGCCATGAAGGGCACCACCATCCCCCACGAGATCGTGGGCGAGTTTGGCGCCGGCCGCGTGCTGATGCGTCCCGCCGCCCCCGGTACCGGCGTTATCGCCGGCGGCCCGGTGCGTGCGGTGCTGGAATGCGCCGGCATCAAGGACATCCGTACCAAGAGCCTGCGCTCCAACAATCCCATCAACGTGACCGCCGCGACCTTCGCGGGCCTGTGCGGTCTGACCGACGCCGAGTCTGTCGCCGCCAAGCGCGGCAAGACCGTGGCCGAGATCCTGGGCTAAGGAGGTCGCAAACCATGGAAAAACTGAGCATCCGTCTCGCCAAGAGCCTGATCGGCCGCGGCAAAGAGCAGATCGCCGTTGCGAAGTCTTTGGGCCTGCATCGCCCGGGCGATGTGGTGGAGCAGCCCGACAACGCCGCCACCGCCGGCAAGGTCGCCAAGATCTCTCATCTGGTCGTCGTGACCAAGCTGTAAGGAGGTGCAAAGCATGAAGCTTCATGAATTGAATGCGCCCAAGGGCGCCCGTAAGGCTGCCACCCGCAAGGGCCGCGGCGCGGGTTCCGGCAACGGCAAGACCGCCGGCTACGGCCACAAGGGCCAGAAAGCCCGGTCCGGCGTCAAGAAGGCCGGCTTCGAAGGCGGCCAGATGCCGCTGCAGCGCCGTCTGCCCAAGCGCGGCTTCAACAACGTGTTCGCCACCAAGTATGTGACCATCAAGGTCTCTGACCTTGAGAAGTTCGAGGCCGGCGCCACGGTGGATGCGGCCGCCCTGCTGGAAAAGGGCATCATCTCCAAGACCCTGGACGGTGTCAAGGTCCTGGGCAACGGGGAGCTGAGCAAGGCTGTGAACGTGAAGGTTGCCGCCTACACGGCTTCTGCCAAGGAAAAGATTGAAAAGGCAGGCGGGAAGGCTGAGGTGATCTAAGGTGTTCGAGACCTTTCGTAATGCCTGGAAGATCGAGGACCTGCGCAAACGGCTTCTGTATACGCTGGTCATTCTTGTGATCTTCCGCCTGGGCTGCGCAGTCCCTGTACCTTATATCGACGCCAGTTCCCTTACCGAAATGTTCAACACCACCGGCAGTATGCTGACCTACCTGAACATGATGAGCGGTGATGCGCTGAGCCAGTGCGCGATCTTCGCGCTGGGCGTTCAGCCGTACATCAACGCCTCCATCATTGTTCAGCTGCTGACCGTGGCGATCCCGTACCTGGAGAATCTCTCCAAGGAAGGGGAGGAAGGCCGCCGCAAACTGACCCGGATCACCAACTATGTGGGCGCCGGCATCGGCCTGATGCTGTCCATCGCCTACTACTTCATCCTGCGCCGCATGGGTGCGCTGGAGTACACCGACGGCTTCGGCGGCATCTTCACCGCCATCGTCATCGTGCTCTGCTTCACCGCCGGCAGCCAGCTGGTCACCTGGATGGGCAATCAGATCGACTCCAAGGGCATCGGCAACGGTGTCTCGCTGCTGATCTTTGCCGGTATCGTGGCCAACTGGTCCCGCGTCATCACCATGGTGCAGGGCATCTTCACCCGCGCCCAGCAGGCCGCCGGCTACTATGTGCTGCTGCCGGTCCTGCTGCTGCTGGCCCTGGCTGCGGTCATCTTCGTGGTGGTGCTCACCAACGCGGAGCGCCGCATCCCGGTGCAGTACGCCAAGCGGCAGGTCGGCCGGAAAATGTACGGCGGCCAGTCCAGCTATATCCCCATCAAGGTCAACATGTCCGGCGTTATGCCCGTCATCTTTGCGATGACCCTGTGCAGCCTGCCGAACATGGTCGGCTCCTTCCTGAATCTGGACCCGGAACAGCACCCGATCTGGACGGCGTTCTTCTCGGTGTTCCAGTATAACAGCTGGATGTACCTGGTGTTCTATGTGCTGCTGATCGTGGCGTTCAACTACTTCTACGTTGCGATCCAGTACAACCCCATCGACATCAGCAACCAGCTGCGCAAAAACAACGGCACGATCCCGGGCATCCGCCCCGGCAAGCCCACCAGCGACTTTATCACCAAGACCCTGTCCAAGATCACCCTGATCGGCGGCATCTTCCTGGCGGTGGTCGCGGGCCTGCCCATCGTGCTGGGCAACGCCACCGGCGTTTCCATTCAGCTGGGCGGTACCAGCCTGCTGATCGTCGTGGGCGTTGCTCTGGATACGGCGCGGTCGCTGGAAGGCTATATGACCGCCCGTCATCACAAAGGCTTTTTGGAATGATCGTTGAGGGCGGTGCAAGCCCGCCACGGAAAGGGGAATAACGATGAAACTGATCCTTTTGGGCGCCCCCGGCGCCGGCAAAGGCACCCAGGCAGAGATCCTCTGCGACAAGCTGGGCCTCCCCACCATTTCCACCGGCAACATTCTGCGTGCCGCCGTCAAGGACGGCACCCCGATGGGGCTGAAAGCCAAAAGTTATATGGACGCAGGCGCTCTGGTCCCGGACGATGTGATCGTTGGCATCGTCAAGGAGCGGCTGGCCCAGCCTGACTGTGCAGGGGGATTCATCCTGGACGGTATGCCGCGCACCATCGCGCAGGGCGAAGCCCTGGAGCAGATGGGTGTGGAGATCGACAAGGTGCTGAACCTGGTGGTCAGCGACGAAGCCATCACCGAGCGCATGAGCGGCCGCCGCGTGTGTGCCAAGTGCGGCGCCAGCTATCACATCAAGAACAAGCCCAGCGCCAAGCCGGGCGTGTGTGATCGCTGCGGCGGGGAACTGGTCATCCGCAAGGACGACGAGCCCGCCACCGTGCTGGACCGCCTGAAGGCTTACCACGACCAGACCGAGCCGCTGGTGGCCTTCTACCGCGAACGCGGCAAACTGGTGGAGATCCCGGACCAGGGCTCCATCGAGGCCACAAACGCCTTGATCCTCAAAGAGCTGGAGGCGTAACGCGTTCCATGATCCAGATTAAAAATGCCGCCGAACTTAAAAGGATGCGCCGTGCCTGCGCGATCAGCGCGGCGGCGCTCAAGGCGGGCGGCGAAGCGATCGAGCCGGGGATCTCCACGGCAGAGATCGACAAGATCATCTATGATTTCATTGTGCGCCACGGCGCAAGACCGAACTTCCTGCACCTGTATGGCTTTCCGGCCACGGCCTGCATCAGCGTGAACGATACCGTGATCCACGGCATCCCGTCCCGCAACCAGAAGATCCGCCCCGGTGACATCGTCTCCATCGACACCGGCTGCAAGGTCGATGGCTTCAACGGGGACAACGCCTGCACCTTTGCCTGCGGCAAGGTGGACAAAGAGGCCCAGCGGCTGCTGGATGTCACCAGGGAAAGCCTGCACCGGGGGATCGCGGCCGCCCAGGCCGGCGCCCGGATCGGGGACATCGGACATGCGGTCCAAAGCTATGTCGAAGAAAACGGCTTCTCGGTCGTCCGGGCCTTTGTGGGCCACGGCGTCGGCAAGGAGCTGCACGAGGACCCCGAGGTGCCCAACTACGGGCACCCGGGCCGCGGGCCGCGGCTGATGCCCGGCATGTGCATCGCCATTGAACCGATGGTGAACCAGTACAAGTACGATGTCAAGACACTGGGCGACGGATGGACGGTCAAGACCTGTGACGGCGGCCTGGCAGCTCACTTTGAGCATACCATAGCCATCACGTCAAACGGGCCTGAGATCCTGACCCACGGCTGGGAGGAACCCGGATGGACTTTGTAAAAGGCCGTTTGGTGCGCTCCAAGGCAGGGCGAGACAAAACCCGGACCTTTGCCGTCGTGGCGGTGCAGGGACAGATGCTGCTGCTGGCCAACGGCGCCAGGCGGCCCCTGACGGCCCCCAAGCGCAAGAAAGCTCAGCATGTGGCCCCCACAGCCACCATTCTGGCAAACGAGCTTCTGCAAAGCGATCAACTGCTCAGCGAGGCCATCGCCGCCTACGACGCGGCCCATCCCCGCTGAATGAGAACCCTTCAAGGAGGCAATCAGCTTGTCTAAAGAAGATGTCATCGAAGTAGAAGGCATTGTGCGGGAGGCTTTGCCCAACACCGTGTTCAAGGTCGAGCTGCTCAACAAAGAGGGCAAGCCCAACGGCCATACGGTCTCGGCACACATCTCCGGCAAACTGCGGACCAACTTCATCCGCATCCTGCCCGGCGACAAGGTTACCATGGAAATGTCGCCCTACGACCTGACCAAAGCCCGGATCACCTGGCGTTCCAAGTAAACGCCTTGTGTTATAGAAGGAGGTTAACATCATGAAGGTAAAACCTTCCGTGAAACCCATCTGCGAAAAGTGCAAGGTCATCAAGCGCAAAGGCCGCGTGATGGTCATCTGCATCAACCCCAAGCATAAGCAGCGTCAGGGCTAAAGGTCCTTGCCCGCAAGGCAGGGAAACCGTACCCAAAACGCTTGGGGGCCAAGTGCGTAGATTCCCGGCGCAGGCCCCGACACAGGACATGGGATGTTATCTATGGAGGTGCTTTATGGCACGTATTGCTGGTGTTGATCTGCCTCGTGAGAAGCGGATCGAGGTTGGTCTGACCTATGTTTACGGTATCGGTCAGAGTACTGCTGACGAGATTCTCGCCGGCACCGGGATCGACCCGGACATCCGCGTCAAGGATCTGTCGGCTGAGGACGAAGCCAAGATCCGCGACTACATCGACAAGAATGACATTATCGTGGAAGGCGATCTTCGCCGCAACGTCGCGCTGGACATCAAGCGTCTGACCGAGATCCAGTGCTATCGTGGCATCCGCCATCGTAAGGGCCTGCCTGTGCGCGGCCAGCGCACCAAGACCAATGCGCGTACCCGCAAAGGTCCGAAGCGCACCGTCGCTAACAAGAAGAAGTAAGGAGGAACTGAAATGGCTGCTACGAAAGCAAATGCGAAGGCACGCACCAAGCGCAAAGAGCGTAAAAACGTCAGCGCCGGTGCCGCTCATATCCAGAGTACGTTTAACAACACCATCGTCACCATCACCGACACGCAGGGCAACACCATCTCCTGGTGCAGCACGGGTACGCTGAACTTCCGCGGCTCCCGCAAGAGCACGCCCTACGCCGCCCAGAGCGCTGCCGAAGTGGCCGCCAAGGCCGCGATGGAACATGGCATGAAGACCGTCGAGGTCTACGTCAAGGGCCCGGGTTCCGGCCGTGAAAGCGCCATCCGCGCGCTGCAGGCCACCGGCCTGGAGGTCACCCTGATCCGCGACGTGACCCCGATCCCGCACAACGGCTGCCGCCCGCCCAAGCGCCGCCGCGTCTGATGGAAGGAGGAAACTGAATTATGGCTAAGAATACGCAGCCCATCGCCAAGCGTTGCAAAGCTCTCGGCATTTCTCCTGCCGTTATGGGCTATAGCAAGAAGACCACCACCCGCAATTCCGGCGGCAACTTCCGCAAGAAGCAGTCTGAGTACGCCACTCAGCTCAAAGAAAAGCAGAAGCTGAAGTTCATCTACGGCGTGCTGGAAAAGCAGTTCGCCAACTACTTTGAAGAGGCGGCCCGCCGCCCCGGCCAGGCCGGTGAAAACCTGCTCCAGATGCTGGAATGCCGCCTGGACAACGTGGTGTTCCGCCTGGGCTATGCTTCCACCCGCCGCGATGCCCGCCAGCTGGTGAGCCATGCCCACTTCACCGTCAATGGCAGAAAGGTCAACATTCCTTCCTACCAGGTCAAGGCCGGTGATGTGATCGAAGTGTGCGAAACCAGCCGCAAGATCGAAAAGTTCGCCAAGCTGACCGGCGCTGACGCCTCTGTTGTGGCCCTGCCTTCCTGGCTGAGCCGTGAGACCGGCACCCTGAAGGGCGTTGTCACCAAGCTGCCCGAGCGCAGCGACATTGATTACGATGTCCAGGAACACCTGATCGTCGAGTTGTACTCCAAGTAATCTCTCTCATCCGCTTTATTCACTGTGCCGGCTCATCGGCCGGCTGATCAAGGAGGGTTTTTATGATGGAGATTGAACGCCCCAAGATCGAGATGGCCAACCTTTCCCCCGACGGCCGTTACGGCAAGTTCGTGGTGGAACCGCTGGAGCGCGGCTTCGGTACGACTCTGGGCAACAGCCTGCGCCGTGTGCTGCTTTCCAGCCTGCCCGGCGTGGCCGTTACCAGCGTGAAGATTGATGGAGTCGTGCATGAATTCTCGACCATCGAGGGCGTGCGCGAGGACGTGACCGAGATCGTGCTGAACCTCAAGGGCATCGCGGCCAAGATCTACGGCGACGGCCCCAAGACCGTCCGCGTGGAGGCCGCCGGCCCCTGCGAAGTCACCGCCGGCAGCATCAAGCAGGGCGATGATCTCGAGATCCTCAACCCGGAGTGGCACATCGCCACCCTGGGCGAAGGCGCCAAGCTCGTGATGGAGCTGACCTTCGACAAAGGGCGGGGTTATGTACCGGCCGAGCGCAACAAGCTCGCCCTGGTGGAAAAGAACGATGTGACCACCCTGCCGGTGGACAGCATCTACACCCCGGTCCTCAAATGCAACTATACGGTGGACAACACCCGTGTGGGCCAGATCACCGACTTTGATAAACTGACCATTGAAGTCTGGACCGACGGCACGACCAATGCCCAGGAAGCCCTGAGCCTGGCCGCCCGCGTTTTGACCGAACACCTGAACCTGTTCGTCAACCTGTGCGACGAGGCCGCCGAGACCGAGATCATGGTCGAGAATGATGAAAAGGGCAAGGAAAAGGCGCTGGAAATGACCATCGAGGAACTGGACCTGAGCGTCCGCTCCTTCAACTGTCTGAAGCGCGCCGGCATCAACACCGTGGGCGACCTCATCAACAAGAGTGAGGACGACATGATGAAGGTCCGCAACCTTGGCCGCAAGAGCCTGGAAGAAGTCATGGCGAAGTTGGACAGCCTGGGCTTCACGCTCACCAAAGATGAAGACAACTGATAAAGGAGTGAAACGGAATGCCCGGTACTAGAAAGCTCGGCCGCACCACTGACAGCCGTAAGGCGATGCTGCGCGCCATGGTCACCTATCTGTTCGAGAACGGCAAGATCGAGACCACCGTCCCCCGCGCCAAGGAGGTCCGCTCCATGGCCGAAAAGATGATCACCCTGAGCAAGGCTGGCGACCTGCACAACAAGCGCCAGATCTTCAGCTACATCACCAAGGAGGACGTGGCCAAGAAGGTCATCGACGTCTACGGTGCCAAGTATGCTGACCGCACCGGCGGTTACACCCGCATCATCCGCACCGGCGTGCGCCGCGGCGATGCTGCCGAGACCGCCATCCTGGAACTGGTCTGATCCGGCCGGTCCCGGCCTGAGCGCCAAGCAAAACAAAGACAAAAGGAGCGTGCCGAAAGGCACGCTCCTTTCAATGTGTCGAGAAACTCGACACGCTGCACAAGGGGAAACAGCCGCGTTAGGCAATTGCCTGACGCGGCTGTTTCCCCTTGTGTATCTCCTTCGACTTTTTTCTGCCCGGTGGGCATCGCCCTGCGGGTCAGTAATTCAGTCTTGCCATGGCGGGGAAAACCTGCCGGGCGCTGAAGCGTCCGTTGGGACCGAACATCTCGAAATGGCAGTGGGCGCCAAGGGAATACCCGGTGTTGCCCACATAACCGATCAGCTGCCCCTGCTCCACATGCTCGCCCTGGGTCACCACAAACCGGATCATGTGACCGTACAGTGTGCGATACCCGTTTTCGTGGTCGATCTCCACATAGTTGCCGTAACTGTTGTAGTCGCCCTGGGTCCGGATCCCGTTCCAGTAATAGGCGGTGACCACGGTGCCGGCGGCCGACGCAATGATCGGGGTGCCTTCCGGCGCCGCGATGTCGGTGCCGGTGTGGCCGCCGCCCATCCAGCGGCTGATCTGCCGGTACTGGGGCACCGGCCAGACAAACTCCTGCCCGCCGATCTCTCCGTACATGGAATCCTTCAGCTGGGTGCCGGTCACCAGATGCTCGGTCACCGGCTCCCGCAGCGTCTCCACAGCGATGGTGCGCACCTCGGTGGCGGCGCCGTCCACAAAAACCGTATCCTGGGTGACTTCCTGCAGGCCGTCCTCGCCGGCCTGCAGCTGCACCGTCTCGCCGTACTCGTAGGCGGCGGATTCCTCGGTGTAGGTGGGGTAGGGGATAGCCTCGGTGTAGGTACGCCGCTCAATGGTGCAGATCTGCAGCGGCTGGTCCTCGGCCTCGTTCAGCTGGCGGATCACCTCCGACATCGGCAGGACCGAATCGGCAAAGAACAGCCCGTCCGTCAGCTGGACCTGGCCGCGGAACTCCACCCGCTGATCCGGGTCGTACACGTCGGCATGGGGCGCCAGCAGGCTCTGCAGGTAACTGCGCAGGTGGTCTCCCTCGTCGGTGACCATCTGCAGCGCCCCGTCCACATAGACGGCGGTGGCCTGCTGCAGCGTACCGCCGGAAGCCTGCAGCAGCGCATTGACCAGCTGTGTCTGGGTCATCGGCCGGGCAAAGGTCACGGCAAGCCGGTAACCGGGGTCCACCTGAATGGCCTCCTCGTCCCACCCGCGGCCGGCGGCCAGCGAGACCTCCCGGGCATTCTCGATCCGCTCGTGGACCACGGCCTGGGCGGCGTCCAGAACCTGTTCGTTCTGGATGTAGCCGATCACCTGGCCGTCCACCTCCACCTGCAGCAGATAGGGGCGCCCCAGCCAGGTGCGCACCAGCAGCACGCAGCCGGCGGCCGCCAGCACCACGGCGGCCCGGCCGGCGGCCCGGCCCAGCTGTGCGGCGCGGCCGGTGGCCCGGGCCTGGGGTTCCGGCAGCAGGGCCAGCAGCGGCCGGGTCAGCATGGCCAGCAGGTCCCGCAGCACATGGGCGCAGGCAGCCAGCAGCCAAAGCAGCCCCCGGGCGGTCAGAATGATCCGGTATTCCAGCAAAAAGCCGATCTGATATAAAAACTGTCCGATCTCGTGCCAGTAGGGCAGCGAGCGGACCCGGGCCGCCAGGCGGGAATGGCGGGCGGTCTTGCGCCGGCTGCGCTTCCATCGGCGGACGGTCCGCCGGCATCGCCAGTCGTCCAGACGCCGCTGCAGCGGCCCGGAAGGGGAAAGGTTCGTTTTCATCTCTATCAGTAAAACCAGGCGGCCCGTTTGGCCGCAGCAGGGAAGCAGCGGAACAGAAAACCGGTCGGTTTATTGCAATAGACCAACCGCTGCTTTCAGTGTACCACACCCCCTGCGCCCTGTCAAGAAAACTGGTCCGACGGCAGGGGTGGCGTCAATGGGACCGGTCGGCAAGGGGAGTTGAGAATCTTTTGAAAAATATTTGTAAAATCTACCAGAAATCTTTCGGCCGGCGCATGAAAGGGGTGTGCAAGGTGCGGAAAATGACAAGATTCGAAAAAAAGCGACGCTAAGATAATGATTTTGCACGGGGGCTGTGTTACAATAAAGATGAACCATCCTGTGCTGAAGTCCCCCTGTGCCCGGTTCGCACAGAGGGCGGCTTTCTGGTGTTTGGAAACAGAATAGAAGTGAAGGAGACGTTTATGGCTGAACAAAATCTTGGCCCTCGTGACTTTTTTGCAAAGGAAGATGCGATTGCCGACCTGGGCCTGCTTGTCTGCCCCGGCGCTGAGGAACTGGCCAACCTGGTGGACGGCCACCTGGTCCGCTGGGCGCGGGAGGTCGGCCTTGATGTAGACAGCTTCATCATCCCGTCCGACTGCCCCCGCTTCCAGTCCGGCGATGCCAAGGGGCTGGTCAAGGCTTCCACCCGCGGGGACGACATCTTCATTTTCGTGGACCCGGGCAACTACAGCGTGACCTACAAACTGTTCGGCTATGAGAACCGTCTCTCCCCGGACGATCACTTCCAGAACCTGCTGCGCCTGATCCAGGCGGTGTCCGGCCGCGCCCACCGCATCAGCGTGATCATGCCCAGCCTGTACGGCGGCCGGCAGCATCGCCGGGTCAGCCGCGAAAGTCTGGACTGTGCCTTTGCGCTGCAGCAGCTGCGGTCGGTGGGGGTCAAGAACATCATCACCTTTGACGCCCACGACCCCCGCGTCCAGAACGCCGTGCCCACCATGAGCTTCGACAACGTCATGCCCACCTACCAGGTGCTCAAGTGCCTGCTGCACCATGTGCCGGACGTGCGTTTCGACAAGGAACATTTCATGGTCGTCTCCCCCGACGAGGGCGCCATGAACCGCAACATGTACTATTCCAGCGTGCTGGGCTGCAACCTGGGTATGTTCTACAAGCGGCGGGACTACTCCCGCATCGTCAACGGCCGCAACCCCATCGTCGCCCATGAATATCTGGGCGAGAGCGTGGAGGGCAAGGATGTCTTCATCGCCGACGACATCATCGCCTCCGGCGAGAGCATGCTGGACATCGCCTACGGCCTGAAGATGCGCGGCGCCCGCAAGATCTTTACCTACGCCACCTTCCCGCTGTTCACCGCCGGCCTGGACAAGTTCGACAAGGCTTACCAGGACGGCATCGTGGCCGCCGTGCTGGGCACCAACCTGACCTACCGCACCCCCGAGCTGCTGGGCCGCGAGTGGTACCACGATGTGGACGTGTCCAAGTATACCGCCTACTTCATCGCCGCCATCAACCACGACAAGAGCGTTTCCAGCATCATCGACCCGATCACCAAGATCCGCGCCCTGCTGGACCGCCACGGCATCCAGCTGGGCGGCTGAGCGTTCTGAACGCAGACAACCGCATCCTTTCCTTTTTGCCTGTGCCGCTTTGCCGGCACAGGCAAAAAGTTTGCATTCGACCGGTCGGTCCGGTATACTATGGGGTGGGAAAAAGCCCGCGGCAAGGCGCCGTGACCTGCCTTGCCGGAAAGGAGAAACTGTATGTTGCCCATCGAACAACTGCGCGCCCTGGTGCAGGGCAAAAAGGTGGCCTTTATCGGGGCCGGAGTCAGTCATAAACAATGTATCGAACAGTTTGTCTCGCTGGGGGCGCAGGTGACCCTCTGCGACCAGAAACCGGACCTGGCGGCCTTCGGCGACTATGCCGACACGCTGCGCCGCCTGCATGTGGGGCTCAGCCTGGGGGAACATTATACCGACGGCTTTGCCGGGCAGGACATCATCATGCGCACCCCCGGGTACGAATACTTCCGCCCGGAACTGCAGGCGGCCAGGGCGGCCGGCGCCCTCGTCACCAGCGAGGTGGAACTCTTTTTCGCCTACTGCCCCTGTGAGATCGTGGCCGTGACCGGTTCGGACGGCAAGACCACCACCACCACCCTCATCGCCAAAATGCTGGAAGCAGCCGGCCGCACCGTGCTGCTGGGGGGCAACATCGGCGCGGCGCTGCTGCCCCGCCTGGCCGAAGGCCGGCCGGAGGATGTGGCGGTGGTGGAACTGTCCAGCTTCCAGCTTATCAGTATGCGCCGCAGCCCCAGGGTGGCGGTGGTCACCAACGTGACCCCCAACCACCTGGACCACCACAAGGATATGCAGGAATACATCGACGCCAAGCGCAACATCCTGCTGTGGCAGACCCCGCCCTGCCGTGCGGTGCTGGGGTATGAAAACGACATCACCCGCGCCATGGTCGGGGACTGCAAGGGCACCCAGGTCTGGTTCACCCGCCTGCACGAGATCGACAACGGCGCCTTCCTGCGCGCTGAAGACGACACCCTCTGCTATGCCGACAACGGCGTCGTCACCCCCATCCTGCCCCGGGCCCGGGTCCGGCTGCGGGGGCTGCACAATGTGGAGAACCTGCTGGCTGCCATGGCGGCCGTCTGGGGCATGGTGCCGGTATCGGTCATGGCGCAGGTGGCCTCCACCTTCACCGGGGTGGAACACCGCATCGAGCCGGTGCGGCTGCTGGACGGGGTGCAGTATTACAACGACTCCATCGCCACCAGCCCCACCCGCACCATCGCCGGGCTGCGCAGCTTTGACCAGAAGCTCATCCTCATTGCCGGCGGCTATGACAAAAAGATCAGCTATGCCCCCCTGGCGCCCGAGCTCATCGCCCATGTCAAGGTGCTGGTGCTGATGGGCGCCACCGGCCCCATCATTGAGCGGGAGGTCCGCGCCCTGCCGGAATTTGCCGCAAGCGGGCTGCAGATCCTCCATGCGCAGGATATGCAGCAGGCGGTGGAGCTGGCCCGGGCTGCCGCCCGCCCCGGGGATATTGTCAGCCTGTCGCCGGCCTCCGCCTCCTTTGACCGCTACCCCAACTTTGAAGCCCGCGGCCGGGAATACAAGCAGATCGTCAACGCCCTGCCCGAAGCGGAGCCCCGGGCATGAGCGGCATCCGGCTGCTGCACACGCAGGCGGACAAGGCGGCGTTTGCCGGCGCCATCGCCGGCAAACCCTTCTTCCGGTCGCTGCTGGGGCGGGACCTGCAGCTCTGGGCGGACAACCCCGGCGCGGCCACCAAGCTGTACGTCCTGCCCCGGGCGGCGCTGGCCCTGTCGGGGCGCAGCGCCCAGCTCTGCGGCCCGGTGGAGGATTGGGAGGAACTGACCCTTTTCCTGCGGTTCGCCGGGGTGGAAAAGCTCGTGGCCGACCGCCCGGTCCCGCTGCCGCTGCGCGGTCAGCTGCATCTGTTCGGGCTGGAGGCAGGGCAGAGCCTGCCGCTGGCCGCCCCGCCTGCCGACCTGACGCTGGACAGGGCCCCGGCCATCGGGGCGGTGGCCGAGATGGCCTTCCCTGGGGAGGAGAACGCCGCCCGGCGGGACGCATTTTACTCCGAGACCTGCACCGCCGTGGCCCACGGCCTGGCCCGGGTCTGGGCGCTGCGGGCGGCCGACGGCTGCCTGGTCAGCATGGTGGGCGCCTATGCCATGGCGAACGGCGAAGCCTACCTGGCCACCGGGGAGACCGTTCCCGAACGCCGGGGGCAGGGCATCGGCGGTTGGCTGATCCCGGCGCTGGCCAATGCGCTGGCGGCCGAGGGCTGGCAGGTGACGCTGCTGTGTGAGGAAAAGCGCTGCCGCTTTTATACCCGCCTGGGCTTCCGGCCGCTGGGCGGGTACGGGCAGTATCGGCTGCCTGAACCAAGACAAGACCAAAAGGAAGAACCGTGATGATCGAAGAATTTTACGACCTGAAACCCCAGGTGCTGGCGCTGGACCGCCAGGCCCTGGACCTGTGCCGGGCCCCCTTCGCCCATGTGGAGGAGATCCGGGACTACAACCAGCTCAAGATGCTCCGCGCCTTCACCGATTCCGGCGTGGAGGCCCGGCACTTCTGGGGGTCCAGCGGGTACGGCGTCTGGGACGACAGCCGCAACAAGCTGGAGGAAGTCTTTGCCCGCTGCATGGGGGCCGAAGCCGCCCTGGTGCGCCCCCAGTTCATGAGCGGCACCCACACGCTGGCCGTGGCCCTGTTCGGGCTGCTGCGCCCCGGCGATACGCTGCTGGCCGCCACCGGCCGCCCCTACGACACGCTGGAAGGCGTCATCGGCCTGGGGGAAGCCGGCAAGGGCTGCGGCACGCTGCGGGAATTCGGCGTGCTGTATGAGGAATGCCCGCTGCGCCCTGACCACACCCCCGACTATGACCTGATCGCCCGCAAGGCCCGCACCGCCCGGGTGGTACACATCCAGCGCAGCCGCGGGTACACCCAGCGCAACGCCTTTGACCTGGACACCATCCGCAAGGTGGCCCGGACGGCCCGCGCCGCCAACCCGGGCGCCGTGATTTTTGTGGACAACTGTTACGGGGAGTTCACCCAGAAACAGGAACCCCTGGCCGCCGGGGCCGACCTGATCGCCGGCAGCTTCATCAAGAACCCCGGCGGCGGCATCACCCCCACCGGCGGCTATATCGCCGGCCGCAAGGACCTGGTGGAAAAATGCAGCCACCGCTTCACCGCGCCCGGCATCGGGGCCGACCTGGGCTGCACCCAGGACAGCCTGCGGGACACCTTCCTGGGCTTCTACTATGCCCCCGGCGTCGTCTGCGAAGCGCTCAAGGCGGCGATCTACGCCCAGTGCCTGCTGGAGCTGGTCGGGGTCAAGCCGGTCCCCCGCTATACCGAGGACCACAACGACATCGTCACCTGCTTCGACTCGGGCAGTGCCGCTGCGCTGCAGGGCTTCTGCACCGGCATCCAGCACGGCAGCCCCATCGACAGCATCGTTACCCCCGAACCGGCCGATGAACCCGGCTACACCGATCAGGTCATCATGGCTTCGGGCAGTTTCACCGAGGGCAGCACCATCGAGATCTCCTGCGACGGGCCGCTGCGGGCGCCGTACACCTGCTACCTGCAGGGGGGCGTCAACTTCACCGCCGCCCGCGCCGCCATCCTCAACGCCGTACAAAACGCATTTTTTGCCTGAGCGGCTATGCCGCGAAATCGCGCAAAGCGCGATGCAAAAACCGGCGGAGCGATGAGCGAGCCGGTACCCCTGCAAACGGCCGCCGCCCAGGCGGCCATGGGGAGTGCCGGACACTTTGCCGTGCCGCCGGCAGGCTATGCCGCGAAATCGCGCAAAGCGCGATGCAAAAACCGGCGGAGCGATGAGCGAGCCGGAACCCCTGCAAGCTTCACCCGAAAAGGCGGGGCGGATGTCAAAAACTCTTGACATTCGCCCCGCCTTTTGCTAGAATGAGAGTGTCAAAACATTTTGACATTCAACCTGCCGATCCGGGAAAGGAGTTTTTGTATGAAAACCGGTACGATGACCCTGTTTTTGTGGCTGTTCCTGCTGTTTCTCGTCCTGCTCATTGTGCTGGACGTGGCCATGGTGATCTCACTGGTGGCCCCCGGCGACGAGCGCCGCCAGATGATCGTCTGGAAATCTTCGGCCTTCACGCTGCTGTCCACCGCGTGCTCCCTGGCGTTGGAGATCCTTATGGACCTGGCCAGCGGCCGTCCGCTGGACCAGAGCAATCCGTTTGTGCAGCTGGGCGTCATTTCGCTGGTGTTCTTTCTCGCCACCATCTATTACAAAAGAAAGCACAGCGTGTGAACGATGAACAATTCCATCCATGACCGCCGCCTGGCCCGGGGACTGTCCCAGCAGGAACTGGCCAACCGCTGCGGCGTTTCCCGCCAGACCATCAACGCCATCGAAAACGACAAATACGACCCCACCCTGGCCCTGGCCTTCCGCCTGGCCCAGGTGCTGGAAACCACGGTGGACGCTTTGTTCCAGCCGCCGGCCGGCTGAGGCCCCACGCCTTGACAGATCCCGGGCCGATGTATAAAATGGAGGGGATTTGAGGGAAAGGATGATGGGAATGCCGCTTCTTGTTTCCAGTATCGTGACACTGTTTGTCAACCTGATCGTCTTTTCGGCGGTGCCTTTTGCTGGTGGCCTTCCCGGCGTGAGGCCCGATAATTTTGAAGTTTTTTGTTTGGAACCACTTGACCGGCTGGGAAAAATCAGGTATACTAACTCTGTTATGCTAGAATAGCTCAGCCGGTAGAGCAGCTGATTCGTAATCAGCAGGTCGCGTGTTCGAGTCACGTTTCTAGCTCCAGAACGCCCGGTGGCTGCCTGTTCAGCCGCCGGGTTTTCTATTGCCTCCAGCCCGGGCCGGGGCGCAAAAAAGAGATCCGCCCCGGCGTGGGCGCACCGGGGCGGACGAAAGGGACGGGAGAAATCGACAAATCCCGTCCTTTTGTATTATAGCGCGTTTGGCAGCAGAATTCAACTGCCGGCACGGCGCTTTTGCTTACACTTTGCCGGTTTTGAGCAGGTCCAGCACTTCCAGCAGGTCGCGGCAGCAGTGGGTGTACAGCCGGCGGATCTCCTCGTCCGGCTGGGCCAGGTCGGGCACCATGATGGTCACGGCCCCGGCGGCCGCCCCGGCGCGCACGCCGTTGAAGCTGTCCTCCAGCACAAGGCAGTCTTTGGGGTCCAGATCCAGCCGGCGGGCGGCCTCCAGGAAGATGGCCGGGTCCGGCTTGCTGCGCGGCACATCGCTGCCGCAGACCACGTCGTGGAAATACCGCGCCACGCCGGTGGTCTGCAGGTTCATCTCGATCATGCCCCGCGGGCTGGAACTGGCCACGATCCGCGGCATCCCCACCTGCTCCAGCCAGGCCAGCAGCTCCTTCAGCCCCGGCTTGCAGGGGACCCCGGCCGCCAGCTGCCGGGCGCCGTAGGCCCACACATCGTCCAGCAGTTTCTGCGGGTCGATCTGGGGATAATATTCTTTCAGATGCCGCTTCAGGTTCTCGCCGGCCAGGCCGCGGCAGCCGGTGTAAAAGTCGGGCGGCGGCGCCGGCAGGCCCCGTTTTTCCAGGCAGGGCGCCCAGAAAGTATCCCACATGCGCTCGGTGTCGAACATCAGCCCGTCCATATCAAAAATAACGCCTTTGACCATCGTGTGCTCCCTTCTTGTCGGATGGTGGTTCGTCTCCATTGTAGCGCATTTCCCCCGGGAAGGCAAGAAAAGTTCGGGGCAAGGTCTTGTAATCGCTCCGGCAGGGGTCTATAATAAAAAGCGATCCACCGGTCTGTGCTGAAAAAACCGATGGACAGGCCGCAAACGGGCGGAGCTCCGGCCGTTTGCAACGGTAAAGGAGAGTAGGAAAATGTTGAACATTCAGGTCACGCGCACCACGGCGCCCAAACAAAAACCCCAGGACGAAACCAAACTCGGGTTTGGCAAGATCTTTACGGATCACATGTTCCTGATGGATTACACGGCCGGCGAAGGCTGGCATGATCCCCGCATCGTGCCCTATGGCCCGCTGCCGATGGATCCGGCCACGACGGTGTTCCACTACGCCCAGGAGATCTTTGAGGGCATGAAGGCGTACCGCACGGCGGACGGCAGTGTGCAGCTGTTCCGCCCCGACTGCAACGCCAGCCGGATGCAGGATTCCGCCGACCGCCTGTGCATCCCCAAGATCCCGGTGGAGGATTTTGTCCAGGCGGTGGAAGCCATCGTGGACATCGACCGGGACTGGGTCCCCCACACCGACGGCGCTTCGCTGTACATCCGCCCCTTTGTGTTTGCCACCGATGTGGGGCTGGGGGTCCATGCGTCCCGCCATTATCTGTTCGTGATCATCTGCTCGCCTTCCGGCGCCTACTACGCCGAGGGCCTGGACCCTGTGCGCATTTATGTGGAGGATGAATACATCCGCGCCGCCCCGGGCCTGACCGGCTTCACCAAGTGCGGCGGCAACTACGCCGCCTCCATCAAGGCCGGCGAACTGGCCGAGGAGAAGGGCTTCAGCCAGGTGCTCTGGCTGGACGGCGTCGAGAAAAAATATGTGGAAGAAGTCGGTTCCATGAACATCATGTTCAAGATCGACGGCAAGATCTACACCGCCGCCTGCACCGGCACCGTGCTGCCCGGCGTGACCCGCCGCTCCATCATCGAGCTGCTGCACGACTGGGGCTATGAGGTGGTGGAAGGCAAGCTGGCCATCGCCGACGTGATGAAGGCGGCCGACGAGGGCAAGCTGGAGGAAGTCTTCGGCACCGGCACCGCCGCCGTGGTCAGCCCGGTCAAGGAACTGGACTGGGAGGGCAAGGTCGCCCTGATCGGCGGCGGCAAGATCGGCCCGCTGACCCAGAAACTGTATGACACCCTCACCGGCATCCAGTGGGGCAAACTGCCCGACACCAAGGGCTGGACCGTCAAGGTGGAACCCCGGTACTGAGGCGCTGCACCCGGCAGACGGAGGCAGGCAAAACAGACGGCCGGCAGAAAGCCGCCCCTGAACCCAACAACAAACCGACCCCCGAAGGAATTCCTTCGGGGGTCTGAGCGTGTCGAGAGACTCGACACGCTGCACAAGGGGCAACAGCCGCGCACGGCAATTGCCTAACGCGGCTGTTTCCCCTTGTGTATCCCCTTCGACAAAATTTTACGGCAAACCGCGCACTCGTCGCTAACGCTCCTCGCACACAATTTGCCGTAAAATTTCCCTGGTGGTGTCGCCGTCGTCGGCGCATGTCCGCCGACGGCGACGGATTTTATACTTTTTCGACAGTCTGCTCCCCCGAAGGAAACGGATTCCTTCGGGGGGCTTCTCTGTTTCGGCGGTGTTGGCCGTGGCTCACACCAGGGCGTCGCCCACCAGCATGTTGCCGGCCCTGTCGATGGCATATACCGTATACTTCAGCGGGGCCCGGTCGGTCTGGGCCGGCTTTTCCAGCCGGATGCCGCCCTTTTCCGGCCGCACGAAATGCAGGGTGCGGTGGGCGGCGGTGGCGTGGGGGATCGAGTCGGGCAGCGACCAGGCCAGCACCCCGACCCCCGCCGCCGGTTCGGCCGGGGCGTCTGCGGCCGGCTCGGCGTCGGTGTCGGCCGGGCCGCAGAAGTCGTCGGGCAGCGGGTGGGGGTTGCCGCCCAGGTGCATCTGGTACAGCCCGGGGTCCTGCCGGTCTTCCCGCAGCCAGACGCTGGAGCGGGCGGGGCAGCCTTCGGGAATGCCGTGGCGGCGGGGCCGCAGGCAGAGTGCCAGGTTGTTCCACGCCACCAGAAACTCATCCAGCGGCATCCGGGTCTCGGCGTCAAAATCTCCGCCGCCCGCCCAGGGGTCAATGAGCAGGGCGCTGTGGGCGCCGGCTTGCTCGGCAAAGCCCCGCAGGGCGGCAAACCGCACCGCCGGCAGCCCGGCGGCGATCTGGGCGGGGGTGGACTCCAGCGCCACCACGACCCCGAAACCGGCCCGCGCCTCGGCCCGCAGCAGGGCCAGGTCGCCCCAGCAGGCCCAGGCGGGGAACCCCCAGCACCCGGCCGCCGCCGCGCCGAAACTCAGATTGCGCGGATCCTCGGCCCCGGGCTGGAAATCCCACAGGGCCGAGGCGAACTCTTCGGGCAGGATGTCGGCCCCCCAGCGGTTGGTCAGGCTGGTCAGGCAGATGGCCAGGTCCATCACCGGGCGCAGCGCCGGGGCGCGGCGGGCCATCACATAGGGCATCAGGTGCAGCTGGGTGTTCACCGGGCGGCCGCCGGCCGGGATCACATCCACCGGGCGAACGCTCACCCCCAGCAGGCTCACGGTGGGGGTGAGCTTTTCGTCCTTGCTGTACAAATAGATCCGCAGCTGTACCTGGCTGCCCACCTTGGAGTCCAGCAGCAGCTGGTCATGCTGCAGAACCAGCGGCCCGCGCACCGCCGGCTTGGCCCCCTCCCGCGGCAGGTAGGGGCTCCAGCGCCCAAAGCTGCACCAGGCAGTCCAGTTGCCGTCCACCAGCACCCGGGCCTGGGCTTCCAGCGCGGTGCCCTGCGGGGCGCCGCCGTTCCAGCTCACCCGCACGGCGTCAAACAGCGGCATCGGCACGGCGGGGCTGGTGTAGCAGCCGTAGGGCACATGGCCGCCCTGCACCACATCCAGCGAGACCCGCCCTTCGGCCACCGTCACATTGTCCAGTTCACCGCGCATGAACTCCTCGGTATCCTGCAAAAGAAAAATGTTCTTGGCTTCCATCTGTATCCCCGCTTTCTCTCACGCTGCGCCGTGGTCGGCGCCGGCCGCTTCCTCCAGGTGGAACACTTGGTCCAGCGCCGGGTAAATGATCGCCGCGGCCAGCGCGGCCGGCAGCCAGAAGCCGGTGACCAGCACCACCGGCAGGGTGTAGGGCAGAAAGAACAGCACCGCCGCCCAGTACACGCTCTGGAGCAGGGTGGCCGCCAGGGTCTGGGGCAGGAACCCCATAAAGAAGAAGGCGGCGTTCTTCATCAGCCGCCCAAAGGGCAGGCTGACCAGCACCAGCTGGGCGAACACATAGGTGAACAGCCCCAGGGCGAAGCACCAGCCCACCGCCATGCACAGCCACACCGTCACCGGCACGTTGACCATCTGGGGCAGTTCCCGGATCACCCAGGCCCACAGCCCCAGAAATCCGCCGGCCAGGGCGCCGGGCAGCAGCGCGTCCTTCCAGTTCTGCTTCCAGGCGGCGGCGTAGGACTGCCGCCAGGGGGTGCGGTCGCCGCGCAGGATGCGGAACACCGTGTCAAACATCCCGCCCAGCACCTGGCCGCCCAGCAGCCCGCCCAGCGCGCCGCCCAGCAGGCTGATCCAGAACTGCCAGGACGCCACGCCCAGCCAGACCAGCAGAAAACCCGGCAGAAACCCGGCGCAGCACAGCAGGCTGGCCGGGTACAGCCGCCCGGCCCCCCGGCGGACCACCGTCCCGAAGCGGTCGGCTGCCTCCCTGACGGGGGAGGGGCGCTTGTTGTCTGTATCCTTCATGGCTTGTCCCTCATTTCCGGCATGGTACAATACTACACTTTAATCATACGACAATTTGTCGCGGCTTGCAAGAACCGGCCAAAAAGGTTAGAATATTTTCACAACTTTTTTCGGCCGATGTGGTATAGTAAAACAGTATCCCGCCCGGACCGCGACCCGGCCCGGGGCGGAGCCGCGCAACAGGAAAGGGGACGGCCAGCATGGCTTGGGTGACCAAAAGCAGTCAGGAAACATACGTCAACAACGAGACGCCGCGTGAATATACAAAAACCGAGAAGGCCGGCAACTGGTGGCACTACCACAAATGGCAGGTGGTCGCCGTCATCGTCGCCCTGGTGCTGGTGGCTTCCTTCATCAAGGAGACGGTGTTCAGCACCAAGCCGGATTATCAGGTCGCCTTTGTGGGGATCCAGGACCTGCCGGACGACACCGTTTCCGCCCTTACCGAAGCGCTGCAGTCCTTTGGGGAGGACCTGAACGGCGACGGGCAGGTGGCGGTGCTGGTCAACCAGTATGTGCTGGACATGGACAAACTCTCCGACACCACCGAGGTGGACCCCTACATGCAGATGGCCGGCCTGACCCGGCTGAGCGCCGATGTCTCCAGCCGGGACGGCAGCTTCATCTATCTGCTGGAGGACCCGGCCCTCTTTGAATCCTATACCGGGGCACTGTCCTACCTGGACGGCACCATCCCGGCGGATACCGACGACTCGGCCAGCCTGGACTGGACCCGGATGGTTTACCGCTGGACCGACTGCCCGGTGCTGACCGGACTGGACCTGGGTAGCTATACCGGCTACACCTCGGTGGATGAGGCGCAGGGCAGCAACCAGGACGTGCTCAAGAATCTCTACCTGGGTTTCCGTGGGGACTGGAGCGGGGAGGAAAACCCCACCCGGGACGGCGCCTGGCAGCTCTGGCAGAAGCTGACGGCCGGGGCGGAATCCACCGCGTCGGCGTCCTGATGCGCTGGCGCCCCAAAGGCCGGGGCTGCCCGGCGGGGGCCGGGCGGCGTTCTGCCGGGCCCGGTCGGCCGGCGCCCGACCGGCCGGGGACCCGGCTGCCCGACAACCCCTACCGCCGCCTGTACACCCCGACGCCCACCTTCTCCGACCTTGTCCGCCGGGCCCGCTCCGCGCAAGGGCCCGCCGGTCCCGAAGCTCCGGCCGACCCGCCCCGGCCGCCGGCGCATCGGCCCTGACGCCCCGGCCCGCCGGCAGACGGGCGCCGTGCCCCGGGCCGGCCCCGCCCTCAAAGGCCCCGCAGGGCGGGGAAAGGGCGGGGGCGGGCGCTTTTTCCACGGTATTCGGTTTGTCCCGGTGCGTATTTTCGCGCCGGGCATTTTGCTTTTCCTGCCCAAAAAATTCACCGGCTTTTTTCGTCTTTTTCCTTGTTCTGCAGACCGTTTTATGGTATAGTAAAAACAGACCGGTCCCGGGGGCGCCCCGGGGGCGGGGAAGGAGGAAACCTATGGATCAACTGCAGCAGGCGCGGGCGCAGATCGACGCCATCGACGCCCAAATGGCGGCGCTGTTTGAACAGCGGATGCAGGCGGTGGGGCAGGTGGCCCGGTACAAGGCGGCCACCGGCAAGCCGGTGTTTGACCCGGCGCGGGAGGACGCCGTGCTGGACAAAAACACCGCCCGCCTGCAGGACGAAGCCCTGCGCCCGTACTACCGCCGCTTTTTGCAGCAGGCCATGGCGGTCTCCCGGGCGTACCAGCGGCAGCTGCTGGGGCGGGACGTGGCTGCCTACCAGGGGGTGCAGGGGGCCTGGAGCCACATCGCGCTGTGCCGGCTTCTGCCCTTTGCCAAAGCCCGGGCCTATGCCACCTGGGCGGATGTCTGCGACGCGGTGGAGGCAGGGGACGCCCAGTACGGCGTGCTCCCCTTTGAAAACTCCAACGCCGGGGATGTGTCCACCGTGATGGACCTGCTCTATGCCCGCCCCGGCCTGAGCGTCGCCCGCATGGCCGACCTGCCCATCCGCCAGGACCTGCTGGCCCTGCCCGGCGCGACCCTGGCGGGCATCCGCACCGTCATCAGCCATCAGCAGGCGCTGGCCCAGAGCAGCCCGTTCCTGAAATCCCACGACCTGGCCGCCCGCCCCTGGGGCAACACCGCCGATGCGGCCCGCCATGTGGCCGAAAGCGGCGACAGGACGCTGGCGGCCATCGCCTCGGCCCAGACCGCCGAGCTCTATGGGCTGCAGATCCTTGTCAAAGGCGTCAATGAGGACGGGGACAACACCACCCGCTTTCTGGTGGTCACCCGCACCGACGCGGCGGCGCCGCTGCCCCCGGCCCCCGGCCGCCGGCTGGCACTGCTCTTCACGGTGGATCACAAGCCCGGCAAGCTGGCCACCGTGATCCGCCTGATCGGCGAGCAGGGCTTCAATATGGAAAACATCAAAAGCCGGCCGCTGCCCCACGTCCCCTTCGAGTACTATTTCTATGTGCAGCTGATCTGCCCGGAACAGGGCACGCCGGCCCGGTGCGGGGCTTTGCTGCAGAGCCTGGAGGAAGTCTGCCGCACCGTCCGGCTGCTGGGCGTCTTTGAGACCGGCCCGGCGGAGGAAGCACCGCTCTGAACCGGGCGGCCGCCCGATCCCATACTACGCCCGATTCCATACTATTTTATAGGAGGCACCCCCATGAAACTGACCATGCACCTGGGTTCCCGCAGCTACGACATCATCCTGAAACGCGGCTGCCTGGCCAACCTGCACCAATTCACCGACCTGGCCCACCGCAAGGTCTTTGTGCTGACCGACAGCGGCGTGCCCGCCGACTACGCCCGGACCGTGCTGGATCAGTGTGCCGACGGCACCCTCTGCACGGTGCCCCAGGGCGAGGGCAGCAAAAGCCTGAAGGTTTACGGCGAGGTGCTGGGCGCCATGCTCGCTTTCGGCATGGGCCGCCGCGACCTGCTGGTGGCGGTGGGCGGCGGCGTCGTGGGCGACCTGGGCGGTTTTTGCGCCGCCAGCTACATGCGCGGCATCGACTTTGTGAACTGCCCCACCACCACCCTGTCCCAGATCGACTCCTCCATCGGCGGCAAGACCGGCCTGGACCTGGGCGCCACCAAAAACATCGTGGGCGCCTTCTGGCAGCCCCGGGCGGTGCTCATCGACCCGGACACCCTGGCCACGCTGCCCCGCCGCCACTTCGTCAACGGTCTGGCCGAGGCGGTCAAGGCCGGCCTCATCGCGGACCCGGAACTCTTCGAACTGTTTGAGACCGGCGATGTGGACGCCGACATCGAGACCATCATCTACCGCAGCCTGCAGGTGAAAAAGAAGATCGTCGAGCAGGACGAGCGGGAGGGCGGCGCCCGCCGGGCGCTGAACTTCGGCCACACCATCGGCCATGGCATCGAAGCGGTCAAGGGGGTGCGGGGCCGGCGCACCAACGGGCTGTACCACGGCGAATGCGTGGCGCTGGGGATGCTGCCGATGATCGAGGACCGCAAACTGCAAAAGCGCACCCGCGCCGTGCTGCGCAAATTGGGGCTGCCGGTGCGCACCGGGGTGGACAAGCGCAAGGTGCTGGGCTATATGCAGCATGACAAGAAGGGCGCCGGCAGCACGATCACGGTGATCCGGGTGCCCGGGCTGGGCTGCTGGCGGGCGGATGCCATCCCGATGTCCGGCCTGCCCGCCCTGCTGGGACTGGACGAAGAATAAGGAGCCTGCCGATGAAAAACACGTTTGGCAGCGCGGTGTCGCTGACCATCTTCGGGGAAAGCCACGGCCCGGCGGTGGGGGCGGTGCTGGACGGCCTGGCCGCCGGCCTGCCGGTGGACGCCGATTTCCTGGCCCGGCAGATGGACCGCCGCCGCGCCCGGGGCGACGGGCTTTCCACCGCCCGCACCGAGCCGGATGAGGTGGAGTTCCTGTCCGGCGTGCTGGACGGCCACACCACCGGCACCCCCGTCACGATGCTGCTGCGCAACACCAACACCCGCAGCGGCGACTATGCCAAAACCGCGGCGCTGCTGCGCCCCGGCCACGCGGACTACACCGCCTTCGCCAAGTATGAAGGCTTCCAGGACGCCCGGGGCGGCGGGCATTTTTCCGGCCGCATCACCGCCGCGGCGGTGGCGGCGGGGGCGCTGTGCGAACTGACGCTGCGCGGCCTGGGCGTGCGTGTCTACACCCACATCGCCGCCTGTGCCGGCGTGCAGGACGCCCCGCTTTCCAGCGCGGCGGGGCTGGTGCTGCCCGAACCCGAGCCCGGCCATTTCGCCCTGCTGGACCCGGCCAGGGAAGCCCCGATGCAGGCGGCCATCCGCGCCGCCGGCGCCGAGGGGGACAGCGTGGGCGGCATTCTGGAGACCGTCATCACCGGCGTGCCGGCCGGGGTGGGGGAACCCTGGTTTGACAGTGTGGAAAGCGAGCTGGCCCACCTGCTCTTTGCGATGCCGGCGGTCAAGGGCATCGAGTTCGGCGCCGGTTTCGCCCTGGCGGATTGGCGGGGCAGCCGGGCCAACGATGCCTTCCGGATGCGCGGCGGGCAGATCGTCACCGCCACCAACCACAACGGCGGGGTCAACGGGGGCATTGCCAACGGGATGCCCATTGTTTTCCGCACCGTGGTCAAGCCCACCCCCAGCATCTACCGCACCCAGGACACGGTGGATTACACCGCCCGCGCCGACGCCGAACTGCAGATCAAGGGCCGCCACGACCCCTGCATCGTTCCCCGGGCCGCGGTGGTACAGAACAGCCTGGCCGCCTTCGGCATTCTGGACCTGCTGAGCGTGCGCTACGGCACGCTGGCGCAGAAGCACGGTCTGCCGCGGCCGGAAGCAGAGTGACCCCGGGCGCCGGGGCCTTGTATTGATCCGAAAGGGAAGGGAGGACCCCCCATGGAATACGGTTTGATCGGCGGGCAGCTGGGGCACAGCTATTCCCGCCAGATCCATGAGATGGTCGGCGGGTATTCCTATGAACTGAACCCGCTGCCCACCGAAGCGGAAGCCCGCGCATTCTTGCAGCAGCGGAACTTCAAGGCCATCAATGTGACCATCCCCTACAAGCGGCTGGTCATGGAATACTGCGACGAGCTGGACCCGGCCGCCCGGGCCATCGGCGCGGTGAACACCGTGGTCAACCGGGACGGCCGGCTGTACGGCTACAACACCGACTACGCCGGGTTCGGCTGGCTGGCCCGCCGCCATGACGTGCGGTTCACCGGCAAGACGGTGATGATCCTTGGCACCGGCGGCACCAGCAACACGGTGGCGGCGGTCTGCCGCGGGGCCGGGGCCCGGGCGGTGTACAAGGTCAGCCGTTCGGGGCGGGACGGCGCCTTGACCTATGAGCGGGCCGCCTGCCACCCGGAGGTCGAAATCCTCATCAACACCAGCCCCGCCGGCATGTACCCCGATGTGGGCAGCTGCCTGGTGGATCTGGAGGATTTCCCCAACCTGGAAGCCGTGCTGGATGTGGTGTACAACCCCTTCCGCACCGAGCTGCTGCTGCGCGCCCGGGCGCGGGGCATCCCGGCCTACTGCGGCTTTGAGATGCTGGTGGCCCAGGGGGTGTATGCGGCCGAGATCTTCACCCATCGCAGCCTGGACAAAAACAACTGGATCCGCCGGATCCACCGCACCCTCAAGCGGGACCTGTGCAACGTCTCCATCGTGGGGATGCCCGGGTGCGGCAAGAGCACGGTGGGCGAAAGCCTGGCCAGGGAACTGGGCAAGACCTATGTGGACCTGGACGAGTGGGTGGAACGCCGCGCCGGTATGCCGATCCCCGACATCTTTGAGCGGGAGGGCGAGGCGGCCTTCCGCAGCTACGAAGCCCAGGCCGTGGCCGCCGTCAGCAAGGAGCACGGCCAGGTGATCGCCTGCGGCGGCGGGGTCATCAAGACCCCCGGCAATGCCCGGCGGCTGCACCAGAACGGCCCGGTGCTGTGGGTGCGCCGGCCGGTGCAGTTCCTGGCCACCAGCGGCCGCCCGCTTTCCACCGGGCGGGAGGCGCTGCGCCGCATGGAAGCCGAGCGGGAACCCGCCTACCGGGCGGCCGCCGACGCGGTGGTGGACAACACCGCCAGCCTGCAGGAGGCCGTGCGCGCCGCGGCCGCCGCCTTTGAACAGACCTTTGACCCGGAAGAATGAGCCGGGTCTGCCACCCCTGGCCGGAAAGGACAACAAGTTGGACGCAAAGATCTCAGTCAGCCGCCTGGGCGGCACGGCGGCCGTGCCGCCCAGCAAAAGCGCCGCCCACCGGGCGGTGCTCTGCGCGGCGCTGGCCGGCGGCACCAGCCGGATCGAAAACATCGCCTATTCCCAGGACATCCGCGCCACGCTGGGCGCCGTGCAGCAGCTGGGCGCCCGGGTGGCGGAGGAACCCGACGCCGTGACCGTCACCGGCCGCGGCACCGAAGGGTTCCCCACCGTGACCCGGCCGGTCTTCTGCAACGAAAGCGGCAGCACCCTGCGGTTCCTGATCCCGCTGTTCAGCCTTACGGCCCAGAAGGTGCGCTTCACCGGGGCGGGGCGGCTCTTCGCCCGCCCGCAGGAGGTCTACCACCTGCTGTTCTCCCGCCAGGGGCTGCGCTTTGAACATCGGGAGGACGGCATCACCATCTTCGGCCGGCTGAGCCCCGGCGGCTTCACGCTGCCCGGGGATGTGTCCAGCCAGTTCATCAGCGGGCTGCTTTTTGCCGCGCCGCTGATGGAATCTGTGAGCACCATCGAGGTGCTGGCCCCCTATGAGAGCCGCAGCTATGTGGATATGACGCTGGACGCCATGCAGAAGTTCGGGGTCAAGGTGACCCAGCGCCAGCGCAAGGATGGCAGCGTGCTGTACCGCATCCCGGCGCCCCAGCGCTACACCCCCTGCGACCTGCAGGTGGAAGGGGACTACAGCCAGGCGGCCTTCCTGGCCGTACTGGGGGTGCTTGCGGGCGGCATTTCGGTCACCGGCCTGCAGGCCGCCAGCCGCCAGGGGGACCGGGTGATCCTGGACATCCTCAAACGCTGCGGCGGCAAGATCACCGGCACCGGCGGCACGCTGCGCTTTGCCCGCAGCCTGCTCAAAGCCACCGAGATCGACCTGGCCGACTGCCCCGACCTGGGGCCGGCGCTCTTTGCGCTGGGGTGCTTCTGCAACGGCACCACCGTCATCCGCAATGCGGGGCGGCTGCGGCTGAAGGAGTCGGACCGCATCGCCGCCATGCAGGAAGAACTGGCCAAGTTCGGCGCACAGGTGACGGCGGAGGGGGATACCGTCTCCATCCGGGGCGGGGCGCTGCACAGGCCCGAAGTGCCGCTGCAGGGCCATAACGACCACCGCATCGTCATGGCGCTGGCGGTCACGGCGCTGGCGGCCGGGCAGCCGGCGGTCATCCGCGGGGCCGAGGCCGTGAACAAAAGCTGGCCGGATTTCTTCGAGGTGCTCCGGGCTCTGGGCGCAAAGATTGACACCGAACCGACGGCGTAAGGGGGACAAAGCGGCATGGATCGTTCCAAAACATTCCTTATCGTGGGCCTGGGGCTGCTGGGCGGCAAATACGCCCAGGTCCTTTCGGGCAAGGGCTACCGGGTGCTGGGCATCGACACCGACCCCGACGCCGTGGCCTATGCCCGCCGGCGGGACTACATCGTGGAAGGGCTGGCCGGCGGCGACCCGGCCCCCCTGCTGGCTCAGGCCGACTATGTGATCTTCGGGCTGTATCCCACCGCGCTGCTGCAGTGGGTGGAAGCCTGTGGTCATCTGCTGCGCCCCGGCACGCTGGTCACCGACGTGTCCGGCGTCAAGCGGGGCGTGGTGGAGCCGGTGCAGGACCGCCTGCCCCAAGGGGTGGAGTTCATCGCCAGTCACCCGATGGCCGGCCGGGAAACCAGCGGCATCACCCACAGCGCCGAGGTGGACTTCGCCCCGGCCAACTTCATCATCACCCCCACGGCCCGCAACACCCCGGCGGCGGTGGACTGGTGCCGCGATCTGGCCGAGACCCTGGGGTTTGCCCGCATCAGCGTGCTCAGCCCCGCCGAACACGACCGAATGATCGGCTATGTCAGCCAGCTCTGCCACGCCATCGCCGTCAGCCTGATGTGCGCTTCGGACAATACCGAACTGGCCCGCTACACCGGCGATTCCTTCCGGGATCTGACCCGCATCGCACGGATCAACGACAAGATGTGGGCCGAACTTTTTTTGTGGAACAAGGACAACCTGATCGGGGAGATCGACATGTTCAGCGCGGCGCTGGGCTCCCTGCGGGAGAAGCTGGCCGCCGACGACCGGGAGGGGCTTGAGGAGATGTTCCGCCTTTCCACCCGCCGCCGGCAGGCGTTTGACAAGAAATAAAGGCGAGGAGGGACCCGCTTATGCCCCGCAAAGAAGGACAAAAACTCAAGCTGTTGGCGCTTTTGACCATCCTGGCCCGGGAGACGGATGAAAACCATCCGCTCAGCGTGCCGCGCCTGGTGGAGATGCTGCGGGAGCGCGGCATCAATGCCGAGCGCAAAAGCGTCTATGACGACATCGAAACGCTCAACGCCATCCCGAACGCCCCCTTTGAGATCGTGCAGCAGCGCGGCCGGGGCGGCGGATATTACATGACCGAATGCCCCTTTGAGCTGGCCGAACTCAAGCTGCTGGTGGACGCGGTGTACACCAGCAAGTTCATCACCGCCAGCAAGTCCCGGACCCTCATCGACAAGCTGGGGCGGTTCACCTCCCGCTACCGCCAGGCCGAACTGGACCGCACCGTGCTGGTCTCCGGCCGGGTCAAAAGCCATGAGGAGCGCATCCTCTACAGTGTGGACGCGCTGCACACGGCCATCACCCGGGGCTGGCAGGTCCAGTTCACCTACTGCGACTGGAACCTGCAGAAACAGATGGTGCCCCGCCACGGCGGCAAACGGTATCAGGTCAGCCCCTGGGCGCTGGTGTGGGAAAACGGGTACTACTACCTGATCGCCTACACCGACGGCCACCTGCGCCACTACCGGGTGGACAAGATGCAGCAGGTCGCCCCGCTGGAGGACACCGCCCGCGAAGGCGCCGAGGAGTACGCCGGCTTCAACGTCAACACCTACACCCAGCAGATGTTCGGCATGTTCAACGGCCCGGTGAAAAAGGTCACCCTCAAGTGCGAAAACCGGCTGGCCGGCGCCATGATCGACCGGTTCGGCACCGGCCCCACGCTGGTGCCCTATGCCGGGGGCGAGTGCTTCTGCATCACGGTGGATGTGCAGGTCAGCCCGCAGTTTTACGGCTGGGTGGCCGGCTTCGGCGCCGGCATCGAGATCCAGTCCCCGCCGGAGGTCCGCGCCGAGATGCGCAAGACCCTGGACACACTGGAGACCATCTACCGCTGACCTGACCCTTCCCATCCAAAGGAGTTCGTTTTGTGAAACAAGGGAGTCCAAGGCTGCGCAAAGCGGCCCCCTGGCTGGTGCTGCTGGTCCTGCTGGCCGGCCTGGCGGCCGTGCGCGGGCTGGCAGCCTGCTATAACATCCAATACGAGATCACCAACGGGGATTTCCAGAACTACAACCCGGTGCGGCACCTGCTGGCCGGCCAGGTCCCCTACCGGGACTTCACCGTCTACCTGGGGGCCGGGGAACTGTACAGCGTCGGCGCGCTGCTGCTGGTGCTGGGCAACAGCTTCGGCCGCAGCATGTTTGCCGCCGGCTTCTGCACCTGGTTCTACTTCGAGGTGCTGGTGCTGGCGGTCTGCGTGGTGGTCATGGGCCGCGCCCGCAGCGCCCGTGCGCTGACGCTGGCACTGTGCGGCGTCTGCTTTTTGCAGGTCCAGGGCTGGCTGCAGCTGCCCTGGCTGGGGGATGTGCTCACCTTTGCCGCCGACAGCGGCAACAGCGCCCGCATGATCCGGTCGGCCGCGCTGCCGCTGGCGGTGCTGGTCAGCCTGGCGTTGCTCCGCCTGCTGGAAGGCCGGCCGCTGCGCCCGGCCCTGGCCCGGTGGCTGCCGGCTTCGGTGGTGCCGGCGGCGGCCGGCGCCCTGGTGCCCTGGAGCAATGATATGGGCGCCGCCATGTATCTGGCGGTGTCGCTGGGCTACGGGCTGTTCCTGCTGCGCCGCTACCGCACCGACTGGAAGCGGGTGCTGCTGCGGGTGGGGCAGTACATCCTGGTCAGCTGCGGGGCGCTGGGGGTGTCGGTGCTGCTCATCAGCCGGTTCCACCCCATCGCCTGGCTGCAGCAGACCCGGGGGGTCAGCTCCTTCCAGACCTGGTATTTCGGCTCCGGCGATACCGACAAACTCTGCTATCTCAGCGAATATGTCCCCCAGCCGGCGGGCGGGATCTGTCTGGCGCTGGCCGTGGCCTTTGCGGCGGGCATCCTGCTGTGCCGCAGCGCCCGCAGCGCGGCGCTGGCCGCCGGCGGCTTTGCGCTCTGCCTGGGGATGCAGCTGTGGAACCTGCTGTACTGCCTGCTGTCCGGCGCCAAGGGCGGCGGGCCCATCGGCGGCGCCCAGGTGCTGCTGGCGGTGCTGATCCCCGCCCTGGCTGTGCGGGGCCTGATGCGGCTGGGCGCCTGCCTGCCGGCGGCGCTGGCGCCGCTGCGGCGGGGGCTGCGCCGGGCCCTGCCCCCGGCGTGCGCCCTGTTTGGCTGCGCCCTGCTGGCCGTGGGGGCGGCGGGCCAGATCCAGAGCCGACTGGGCGGCCACGAAGGTCTGACCTATGTGCCGGCCCTGCGGGGCTGGCTGGGCGACCAGGCCGAAAAGCTCGCGGCCGAGCAGGCCCTTGTGGGGGAAGCCCGGCTGTTCGGCACCTACTCCAGCGCGCTGGAGGCGATGAACGGCCAGCTGCAGCCCACCGGCACCGATTACATCATCCACGCCCTGGGGGACCGGCAGCGCCTTGCCTACCTGACCACCTTCCAGCAGGGGGAGTTTGATCTGGTGGTCACCCCCAGCCCCAAGGTGGCGGTCTATGAGCGGTGGAGCCGCAATGTCAACTGGTGGTTCTACCGGGAACTGTACCGCTGGTACGCCCCGGTGGCCAACACCTTCAACAGCGGCGGGATGCACCTGTTCTGGCAGCGCACCGGCGTCTGCAACGACCTGCAGCAGCCCGCCCGGGTCGATTGGGAAGCGCAGGACAACACCGTCACCCTCACCGTCACCACCGAGGACCCGACCTTCAACGGGGTGGCGGATGTGACGCTGCACTACGGCTTCGCGGTGGCCGAGGGCTACCGGCTGCGGGGCGGGCTGCACAGCTACCTGACCTGCCGCGCCGTGACCGAAAGCGAGCTGTGGGCCGAGCGGGACCCGGACACCGCCATGATGGCGGACTTCCAGATCCCCACCGACCGGCGGACCTGCCAGATCCCGGTCACGATCGCAGACGGGGTGGGGACCGTCCGGCTGGAAGCCCTGCCGGCCGACGCTGCCACCGTCACGGTGGAGGCCGCCGAGGTGGAGGCCACCTACCAGGACTGGGAATACTTCTTTGAATGACCGGGCGCACCCCGCCTTCGCCTGTGGGGCGCCCCCGCCTTCGCCCGGCTTGAAAGACGGGCGGGAGTGTGGTATCCTATAGTAATATGGGCCTGTGCCAAGGCCCGGCAAGGCAGAAAACAGGAAAGGAGAGACGACCATGCTGGAAAAAAATCAGCGCATCCGTGCGATGATCGACAGCCTGGCAGACATGGCGCTCCTGTTTTTGGCCTATGTGCTGGCAAACTACCTGCGCTTCAACTATCTGCGCTACTACCAGCCCGGCGGGGCGGGCCCGGCGCTGGACATCGCGCGGGACACCATCTATGTGGGCGCGCTGTATGCGGTGGTCATGGTGCTGGTGTTCTGGCTACTGCATCTCTACGACGCCTCCCGCCTGCGGGGGCTGTGGCAGCGCAGCCGCATCATCCTGGTGGGCAACGCCCTGGGCATCCTGGTGCTGGAAGCACTGCTGTACCAGTTCCGCATCGTCAACTTCTCCCGCCTGGTGGTGGTGCTGTTCTACCTGTTCGGCACCGGGTTCCTGATCTTCAAGCGGATGCTGCGCCGCTGGTACGACCGCTGGCGCCACCGCCGGGGCGAAGGCTTCCGCCACATCCTGCTGGTGGGCGGCGGCAAGGTGGCCGGGCAGTACCTCAAGGCGCTGGAACAGAACCCCTACTACGGGTTCCGGGTGGACGGCTATCTGGCGTCCCGCCCCAATCCGGACTTTGCGCCGGCCTACCTCGGCCGTTACGACAAGCTGGACGTGGTGCTGGACACCCCCGGCATCGACGAGGTGGTGGTGGCGCTGGATGCGGACGAGACCGGCCGCATCTCCCGCACCATCGCCGCCTGCGACAAGCAGGGGGTGCGCATCACGATGGTGCCCTTCTACAACGACTATCTGCCCGCCCGCCCCACCATCGACACGCTGGGCAGCTGCAAGCTCATCAATGTGCGGCAAACCCCCTTCGACAACATCTTCAACGCCTTTGTCAAGCGGCTGTTCGACATCCTCGGCAGCCTGGCGCTGATCCTGGTCAGCAGCCCCATCATGGCGGCGGTGGCCATCGGGGTCAAGCTGTCCAGCCCGGGGCCGGTGATCTTCCGCCAGCAGCGGGTGGGGCTGAACAAAAAGACCTTTATGATGTACAAGTTCCGCTCCATGCGGGTCAACGCCGGCGAACAGACCGGCTGGAGCACCGACACCGACCCCCGCAAGACCCGCTTCGGCAGCCTGATCCGCAAATTCAGCCTGGACGAGCTGCCCCAGTTCTTCAACGTGCTCAAGGGGGATATGAGCCTGGTGGGCCCGCGGCCGGAAGTGCCTTTCCATGTGGAGCACTTCAAGGAGGAGATCCCCCGCTACCTGGTGCGCCAGCAGGTGCGCCCCGGCCTGACCGGCTGGGCCCAGATCAACGGCCTGCGGGGGGACACCGACATTGCGGAGCGCATCCGCTATGACATCTGGTATATCGAAAACTGGACCCTGGCGCTGGATATCAAGATCCTGTTCCGCACGGTGTTCGGCGGCAAGATGATCAACGATGAAAAACTGAACTGACGCAGCACCCCCAAAGGAGGCAGGGTATGGGAAACAAAAAGCCGAAGGTCGCCATCGTACACGACTGGCTGGTGGGCTACGCGGGCGGAGACCGGGTGGTGGACTGTATGCACCACGTCTTTCCCGACGCGCCCATCTATACCCTTGTCTATGACAAAGACAACATGCCCGCCTGGTTCCGGGACTATGACATCCGCACCACCTACATCCAGAAACTGCCCTTTGCCACCAAGATCTACCGGTCGCTGCTGCCCTGGATGCCCGCCGCCTTCGAAGCGCTGGACCTTTCGGAGTATGATCTGGTGCTTTCCTCCTGCTCTTCCTGCAGCAAGGGGGTCATCACCCGGCCGGACGCCGTACACATCTGCTACTGCCACACCCCCATCCGCTATGTGTGGGACTTTTACTACACCTACCGCGCCAACGCCAACTGGCTGGTGCGGGCGGTCATGCCCCACCAGATGTACAAGCTGCGCCAGTGGGACAAATGCGCCGCGGACCGGGTGGACTACTTCATTGCCAATTCCCGCTACATTGCCCGCCGCATCAAAAAGTATTACCGGCGGGACAGCGATGTGATCTACCCCTGCGTCCACATCAACGAAAGCTCCTTTGTCCCCAAAGAGGACTTCTACCTTACGGTGGGCCGCCTGACCTGGTACAAGCGGGTGGACCTGGCGGTGGCGGCCTGCACCAAACTGGGCCGGCGCCTGGTGGTCATCGGCGGCGGCGGGGAGGAAGCCCGCCTCAAAGCGCTGGCCGGCCCCACCGTCACCTTCCTGGGCGGCGGCCTTACGGATGAGGAGGTCCGCGGCTACTATCTGCGGGCCCGGGCCTTCCTCTTCCCCGGGGAGGAGGACTTCGGCATCACCCCGGTGGAGGCCCAGAGCGCCGGCACCCCGGTGCTGGCCTACGGCCGGGGCGGCGCCTGCGAGACGGTGGAGGACGGGCGCACCGGCCTTCTCTTCGACGCCCAGACGGTGGAAAGCCTGACCGAGTGTATCCGCCGGTTTGAGGCCGGCGGGGTGAGCGGCACGCCGGAGGAGATCCGCGCCCACAGCCGCCGGTTCAGCGAACAGCGGTTCGAGGAGGAACTGCGGGCTTACTGCGAGCGCCGCCTGGCCGACTGGGACCAAGAACTGCACGACTGCGCCCATGTGGTCCGGTCGCCTTTGGAGGAATCAAAGTGAGACCCATTGTTATCAACGGCACGGTCCTGTGCGACCCGATCACCGGCATCCCCCGGTATGTGTACGAGGTCATCACCCGGCTGGACCCGCTGCTCACCGGCACCGGGCTGGATGTCCGCCTCTGCTATCGGGACGACGGCCGCCCGCTGCACCTGCCGGAACTGAAAAACATCCGCGTCGTTCCGCTCAAGGCCGTCAAATACAGCTACAATCTGGTGGTGCTGCCCCATTACCTGCGCCGGCACAAGGCGTTTTTCCTCGGCCTGGCCAGCGATATGCTCATGACCCGCCGCAGCGCGGTGGTCCTGCACGACATCCGCCCGCTGGTGCTGGACACCGACCGGGGCTTTTTCCGCTTCAAGTTCTGGGTACACTGCCTGAGCGTCCAGGCTTTTGCCCGGCGGGTCTACACGGTCAGCGACGACCAGCGCCGGCTGATCCATGAACGGCTGGATATCCCGCTGGACAAGATCAGCCTGAGCTATAACGGCTGGGAGCATCTGCAGCCGGTCAAGGCGGACGAATCGGTTTTTGACAAGCTGCCCGGCGTGCAGAAGGGGGCGTATTTCTACGCCCTCGGCAGCCTGGCCAAACACAAAAACTACCGCTGGATCCGCGAGGTGGCCGCCCGCAACCCGGACAAGACCTTCGTGGTGGCCGGCGGCAAGGACCTGGCCGCCTTCGGGGACGACGCCGACGCCGTCAGCGCCGGCAACCTGTTCTACCCCGGCTATGTGAGCGACGGCGAAAACAAGGCGCTGATGCAGCACTGCAGGATGTTTTTGCACCCGGCGGTGTTCGAAGGCTTCGGCATCCCCCCGCTGGAGGCCCTCAGCCTGGGCGCGCCGGTGGCGGTGTCCCGGGCGTCCTGCCTGCCGGAACTCTACGGCGACACCGTGCGCTACTTTGACCCGGCGGACTACAGCGTGGACCTGGATGCGCTGCTGGCCCAGCCGGTGGCCCCGCCGGACAAGGTGCTGAAAAAGTACAGCTGGCCGGTCACCGCCGCCCAGTGGCTGGCGGAGATCCGCCGGTTTGCGGAGACCTGAACGAAGGAAAGGAAGAGAAGGCAATGGACGCGATCGCAGTGCTGATTCCCTGTTATAATGAAGCGCGCACGGTGGCCAAGGTGGTGCAGGATTACCGCACGGTGCTGCCCGAAGCCACGATCTATGTCTACGACAACAACTCCACCGACGAGACCGCGGCCCTGGCTGCCGCGGCCGGCGCGGTGGTCCGCCACGAGTACCAGCAGGGCAAGGGCAATGTGATGCGCCGGATGTTCCGGGAGATCGACGCCGAATGCTACCTGCTGGTGGACGGCGACGACACCTACCCGGCCGAGGCCGCCCCCGCCATGGTCCGTGCCGTGCGGGAGCGGGGGGCGGACATGGTGGTGGGTGACCGGCTTTCCTCCACCTATTTCACCGAGAACAAGCGCCCCTTCCACAACTTCGGCAACAGCCTGGTCCGGGCCTGCATCAACCGGATGTTCGGCAGCCAGATCAAGGACATCATGACCGGCTACCGGGCCTTCAGCTTCCAGTTCGTCAAGACCTACCCGGTGCTGGCCCGCGGCTTTGAGATCGAGACCGAAATGTCCATCCATGCGGTGGAGCGCAACATGCGCATCGAGAATGTGGTCATCGAATACCGGGACCGCCCCGAGGGCAGCGAGAGCAAGCTCAACACCTACACGGACGGTTTCAAGGTGCTGCGCACCATCCTGCGCCTGTACAAAGACTATCGCCCCTTCGGCTTTTTCGGCGTGCTGGCCGCGGTGCTGGCCCTGGTCAGCGCCGGCTTTATGGTGCCGGTGGTGGCCGAGTATCTGCGCACCGGCCTGGTGCCCCGGTTCCCGACCCTGATCGTCTGCGCCTGCGTCATGGTGGCGGCGCTGCTGCTGTTCATCTCGGGCATCATCCTGTCCAGCCTGCTGGCCCAGGACGGCCGCAACTTCGAGTTCAAGCTCCAGCAGGCCGAACGCTGGAAGAAGCAGGCCGGGGGACAGTAACATCCAACATGGTCCCGCAGGCGGCCCCGCCGCCTGACTGTATCCATCTTGCAAAGGGAGGTAAACATCCTGTATGGCAAAAGCGTATGATTACCTGATCGTCGGCGCCGGGCTGTTCGGCGCGGTGTTCGCCCACGAGGCCGCAAAGGCCGGCCGCAAGTGTCTCGTCATCGACAAGCGGGACCACATTGCCGGCAACATCTACACCGAAGAGGTGGAGGGCATCCATGTCCACCGCTACGGGGCCCACATCTTCCACACCAACAACAAGCCGGTGTGGGACTATGTGAACAGCTTTGCCGTGTTCAACCGCTATACCAACTCTCCGGTGGCCAACTACCACGGCGAGCTGTACAACCTGCCCTTCAACATGAACACCTTCAACAAGATGTGGGGGGTGGTCACTCCGGCCGAAGCCGCCGCCAAGATCGAGGAGCAGCGGGCCGCCCACTACACCGCCGAGCCCAAAAACCTGGAAGAGCAGGCCATCAACCTGGTGGGCACCGACATCTATGAAAAGCTCATCAAGGGCTACACCGAAAAGCAGTGGGGCCGCCCCTGCAGCGAGCTGCCGGCCTTCATCATCAAACGGCTGCCGGTGCGGCTGACCTTTGACAACAACTACTTCAATGCGCTCTACCAGGGCATCCCCACCGGCGGCTACACCCGGATGGTGGAGAAGATGCTGGAGGGCATCGAGGTGCGCCTGGGCGTCAACTACCTCAAGGACAAGGCCGAGCTGGACGCCCTGGCCGGCCGGGTGATCTACACCGGCCCCATCGACGCCTACTTCAACTATCAGCTGGGGGCGCTGCAGTACCGCAGCGTCCGGTTTGAGACCGAGACGCTGGACTGCCCCAACTACCAGGGCAACGCGGTCATCAACTACACCGACGCCGAGACCCCCTACACCCGCATCATCGAGCACAAGCATTTTGAGTTCGGCTCCACCGCCCCCGGCACCAAGACGGTCATCAGCCGGGAGTACTCGGCCGAGTGGCGCCCCGGGGACGAACCCTACTACCCGGTCAACGACGAGGCCAACAACGAGCTCTACGCCCGCTACAAGGCGCTGGCCGACGCCGAGCCTCATGTGGTGTTCGGCGGCCGCCTGGGCGAGTACCGCTACTACGATATGGACAAGGTCATCGAGAGCGCCCTGGCCTGCGTGGATGTCCAGCTGGACAAGATCAACCAATACAACCCGTGACCCGGCACCTGCGGCAGCCTGCTTTTTTGCGGGCTGCCGCTTTGCAGTCGGTTTTTCTTCAAAAGCAGGAGATGTTACCGATTGCGCGGCTGCGGCCGGCTGCAGCCGCCTCTGTTTCGCTCTGGCGCAGATTTCCTCCCGCTTTCCTTGATTTTTACGCCCGGTTACGGTACAATAAAAACTGTATCCTTCTGTGCCGGGGGGCGCAGAAGAGGGAAAAACCGCGCGCCTTCGGGAAGCCGGCCCCCGGTCAAGCGGTCCGCCGCCGTCTTCGGCGGCCGGCTCCGGCGGGGCCGGGCGGACCGGTCTGCCCGGCTGCGCGGAAAGGGAAAGTATTTGGTAAAGGAAGATTGTATGCAAACCAAGATCAGCGCGTCGGTCCTTTCGGCCGACCTCGCCCACCTGGCCGACCAGTGCCAGCTCGCCCTGGATGCCGGGGTGGATATGCTGCACATTGATGTGATGGACGGTCACTTTGTCCCCAACCTGACCTACGGGGCGCCGGTGCTGTCCTGCCTGCACCGGGCCCTGCCGGACGCCTGCTACGATGTCCACCTGATGATCGACGACCCCGACCGCTACGCGCTGGATTTTGCCAAGGCCGGGGCCGACCTCATCACCTTCCATCTGGAAGCCCCCGTCGATCCCAGCGCCACCATCGCCGCCATCCGGATGGCGGGCTGCCGGGTGGGAATCAGCATCCGCCCGGCCACCCCGGTGGAAAAGGTCTTCCCCTATCTGGGGGAGGTGGATATGGTTCTGGTCATGAGCGTGGAACCCGGTTTCGGCGGGCAGGCGTTCCTGCCCGAAACCCCGTCCCGCCTGGCCGCCGTCCGCCGGGAGCTGGACCGCCGCGGCCTGACCACCGACCTGCAGGTGGACGGCGGCGTCAACGACGACACCGCGCCGCTGTGCGTCAAGGCCGGGGCCAACGTGCTGGTGGTGGGCAGCGCCCTGTACCACGCCGCCGACCCGGCCGCCCTCACCAACCACCTGCACAACCTTACCCATGCTGTCTGCCCCTGAAGCGGCGGCGATCATGAGGAGCTACCATGCCAAAACCCATTGAGCGTAGTGCCAACTACGATTATTATGCCGACATCCTCTGGTGCTGTGTGCCTTTGATGGTCATGGCCTGGTTCTACTACGGCCCGCGGCCGCTGCTGCTGATGCTGGTGGGGTTGTTCACCGCCTACATCTGCGACTGCCTGGTCACCCCGCTCCACGGGCCCCAGTACCGTTCCCACGAACCTTCCAGCGAAGCCTTCGCGGCGCTGATCGTCCTGATGATGCCCGCCTCGGTGCCCTACGGCATCGTGGTGGCCGCGGTCATCATGGCCGTTCTGCTCAAGGAGACCTTCGGCGGCGAGGGACACTACCCCTTCCATCCCGCCGCGGTGGGTATGGCGGTGGCGGCGCTGTCCTGGCCGGACCAGGTGTTCCGCTACCCGGTGCCGGGCACCGAACTGCCCTTGTGGCATGTGCCCGCCGACACCCTCAGCGCCGGCATGAACACCACCCTGTCCAGCGGCGGTCTGCCCAGCGACACCACCATGAACCTGCTCACCGGTTCGGTGGCAGGGCCGCTGGGGACCGGCGCCATCCTGGTCATCCTGGCCTGCGGGCTGTTTTTGCTCTGCCGCGGGCATCTGCAGCTGTCCACCCTGCTGCCGTACCTGATCGTCTGCATCGCGGTGCCCTGGCTGCTGCCCCAGCTCAACGACCTGCCGGTGCTCAGCTTCCCGTGGGAGTATGTGCGCCAGCGGGTCTATCTGGAAAAGTATATCATCCTCAGCGGCAGCATGCTGTTCGGCGGCATCTTCCTGGCCTGCGAGCCGGTCACCCAGCCGGTGCGTCTGTCCAGCCGCATCATCTATGGGCTGTTGCTGGGCGTGGCCACCACGGCCTTCCGCTACAACACGGTCTATGAAACGGGGATCTGCTTTGCGCTGCTCATCGTGGGCGCCTTCCCCGAATGGCTGGACCGGGTGGCACGCCGCACCGAACGCATGAAGTTTATGAAGAAGGAGGAGAAGCGCCGTGCCCAACGAGCAAAACCGGAGGCCATCTAAGGTGACCCCGCAGCCGGGCGGGCGCAGTCCCCGCCGCAAACCCGGCCAGGAACAGTCCCAGACCGTCATCATCCCCCAGCTTTCCCCCGAAGTGCTGGAAAAGGCCCGCCGCGCCGCTGCGGAGGGCAAGACCCCCCAGCAGGTGGAACAGGAGACGGTGGCGGCGGCCGAACAGGCCGCCCGGGAACGGGCCGCCCAGCAAACGCCCCCCGCCGCAAAGCCCGCGCAGCCGGCACAGAAGAAACCGGCCCGCAAGACCCGGCAGGAAGCGGAGGAGGAACTCTACCAAAGCATCCACGACGATCATCTCTGGCTCAACAACCCGGTCATGGTGCGGGGGCTGGGGCTGGCGCCCATCGTGGCCACGGCCATCAACGGCAGCTATGCGATGATGCTCTGCGCGGCGGCCGTGCTGCTGCTCACCGCCACCCGGGTGCTGGCCGTGGCCGTCTGCCATCTGACCGGCAACCGGTTCCGGGCACTGGTGTACGCCTTTTCGGCGGCGCTGGTGTACATCCCGGCCTACCTGATCCTCTACCAGTGGTTCGGTTCGGACCTGGCGCTGCTGGGCGTCTACCTGCCGATGATGGTGGTGGAACCGGTGATCATCAAGCGGATGGAGGCCACCGAACTGGAATCGGTGGGGGAGGCTTTCCGCCGCGGCATCAACAACACGGTGGGGCTGTGCATCGCCATCCTGCTGGTGGGGGCCCTGCGGGAGCTGCTGGGCAGCGGTACCGTCTTCGGCCGCACCGTCTTCTCCTTCGCTCCGCTGCCGCTGGCGTCCCAGCCGGCGGGCGGTTTCCTGCTGCTGGGCTTCCTGGCGGCGGTGTGGACCGCGGTGGGCGGGGCCTATGTCCACTACAAGCAGGAGGAGGTGCGTCACCTGTATGTTAACCGCAAGCACTGAGCTGACCGTGCTGCAGGGGGTGGCGGAGTTCGTCTTCTACGCCGTGCTGGCCGTCTTTGCCGAGAACGTGGTCTTTTCCCGTTCGATGGGCGTCTCCCGGCTGATCAAGCTGGTCAACGACCCCGAGATCCACACCTGGCAGTACTGCACCCCCGTCATCTTTGTACAGCTTTGCAGCGCCCCGCTGGGCTGGCTGGCAGCCACCTATCTGCAGCCGGTGCTGCGGCAGGCGCTGCCGGACTGGATGCCGGTGGCCGCGCTGCGCCCGCTGATCTACCTGACCATGGCCGCGGTGGCCATGGCGGTGGTCTGGCTGTTCCTGGGGCTGATGCCGTCCGCCTGGCGGGTGCCCTGCCGGGAACAGCTGCCCATGGCTACCTGCACCTGCAGCGTGCTGGGCACCATGCTGCTGTGCGCCAACCAGAACTATACGCTGCTGCAGTCCACCGGCTTCGGGCTGGGCAGCGGGCTGGGGTATCTGTTTGCCGTGCTGGTGGTGGATGAAGGCCGCCGCCGGCTGGGCAGCAAGGATGTGCCCGCGATCTTCCGCGGCCTGCCCAGCTCGCTGATCTACATTGGGGTGCTGTCCCTGGCCCTGTACGCCCTGGTGGGGCGCTGAGTGCCCCCCCTTCTTGGGAAAAACGGAGTTGCTTGGGAAAAACGGAGTTGATGGAGATGTCGAATTGTTTTCTGCCCGCCCGCATCCTGCTGCCCGGGGCCGAGGTCCCGCTGGACCCCTGGGCCTGCATCGCGGTGGACCAGTTCACCTCACAGCCGGAATACTGGCAGCAGGCGGAGCGGCTGGCGGCCGGCCGGCCCAGCACGCTGCACATCGTACTGCCGGAAGCCTACCTGGGCACAGCGCAGGAGGCGGCGCGGCTGGCGGAGATCCGGCAGACGATGACCCGCTACCGCCGCACGGTGCTGACGCGGCAGGTGAACGGCTATGTCTATGTGGAGCGCACCCAGCTGGACGGAACGGTCCGGCAGGGGCTGGTGGGAATGGTGGACCTGGAAGCCTACAGCTATGCAGCCGGCGCCGGCACCGCCATCCGCCCCAGCGAAAACACGGTGGTGGAGCGCATCCCGCCCCGGCTGCGGATCCGCCGCGGGGCGGAGCTGGAGACCCCCCATGTGATGATGCTTGCCGACGACCCGGCCCGGACGCTGATCGAGCCGATCGGCCGCTGCAAGGACCGGCTGCCCTGCCTGTATAACGGGGAGCTGATGCTGGGCGGCGGCCGCCTGGCCGGCTGGGCGGTGGAGGACCCCGACCTGCTGGCCGGGATCGACGCGGCGCTGCGGGCGCTGGGTGACCCGGAAGCCTTTGCGGCCCGCTGGCCTCAGGCAGCCGGCCAGTCGCCGCTGGTGCTGGCGGTGGGGGACGGCAACCATTCCCTGGCCACCGCCAAAGCCTGCTGGGAGGAGCTCAAGCCCACCCTGGCGCCGGCCGAGCGGGCCTGCCACCCGGCCCGGTATTGCCTGGCCGAAGTCTGCAATGTGCAGAGCCCGGCCATCGAGATCGAGCCGATCCACCGGGTGGTCTTCGGTGCGGCGCTGCCGGAACTGACCGACCGGCTGCTGAACTGGGCCGCCGCCAACGGCATCACGCCGGGGGCGCAGGGGCCCCAGCGGCTGACGCTGGCCGGCGGCGGGCAGGAACAGACGCTGGCACTGGCCGGCCGGCTGGAACCGCTGGCCGTCGGCACACTGGAACGGTTTTTGTCCGACATTCTGCCGGAAAACCCGCAATGGACCGTCGATTACATCCACGGGGCGGACGCGGCCAGGGCCCTGGCCGCCGATCCGGCCCGCCCGGCCACCGCGGTGCTGCTGCCGCCCTTTGCCAAGGCGGACCTGTTCCGTGGGGTGGTGCTGGGCGGCGTGCTGCCGCGCAAGACCTTCAGTATGGGCCATGCCGAGGAAAAGAGATATTACAATGAATGCCGCAGTCTGCTGTGACTGCGCTGACCAGGAGGGACCTGCCATGCCGAATCAGAAGCCTGCCGCCAACGGCGGCGCCAAGCCGTCCGGGGAAGGGGGCGGCCGCCGTCGCCGCCGCCGCTCCCGCGGGGGGCAGCACACCGCGGCCAGCCAGCAAACCACCCCCAACACCCAGACCGCACCGACCCCCGCCCAGGGGGAGCGCGCCTCCGGCGGCCGCGGCCGCCGCGGTCACGGCGGTCAGGCCCCCGCCCCGAACCGGGCCCAGCCCCAGAACCAGGCGGAGCCCAAGGGTGGAAAGGCATCCCGCGCCCCGGCGCCGGCGCCCCGCACGGCGGCCGGGCGGCATCCCGCCCCCCAGCCCCACACCGGCCGCCGCGGCGGAAAAGGCCGCCGGCCGGCCCAGGAAGCCGAGGAGGACGCGGGTCTGCTGCTCATCACCCGCCGCCCGCCCAAGCAGAAGTTTGCCAATTTTGAGGAGTACATCGCCGCCCATGGCGGAGTGAGCGCCCCGGTGGAGGGGGAGGAAGCCGACGACCTGCCGGCCGACCCCGAACCGGAACGGTGAACCCGGCCTGTGCGAGCGGGCTGCGCTGCCCGGTGTGCGGCGGGGCGCTGGCCCTGTTCGGCCGCACGCTGCGCTGCGCCCGCGGCCATTGCTTTGACCTGGCCAGGGAAGGGTATGTGAACCTGCTGCCCATCCGCAAAAAGCATGCCGCTGACCCCGGCGACGGCAAGGAAATGGTGGCGGCCCGGCGGGCTTTCCTGCAGGCGGGCCATTATGATCGGTTCCGCCAGGCGCTGGCCGAACTCTGCACCGAGCTGGCACCCCCCGGCGCCCATATTGTGGACGCCGGCTGCGGCGAGGGCAGTTACGACCAGACCGTGCTGGCTGCGCTGACGGCGGCCGGCCGGGACCCGCAGCTCATCGGCTTTGACCTGGCCAAACCGGCGGTCCAGCTGGCCGCCCGGCTGGTGCCCGGGGCGATGTTTGCGGTGGGGGGCAGTTTCTGCGCTCCGGTGCGGGACGGCTGGGCGGACCTGCTGCTCAACATCTTTTCCCCCTTTGCCGCCGCCGAATTTGCCCGGATGCTGCGCCCGGGCGGGGTGCTGATCTATGCGGTGCCCACCCCGCGCCATCTGTTCGGGCTCAAACAGGTGCTCTACGACGCCCCCTATGAAAACCCTGTCCAATCCACTGCCTACCCGGGCTTTGCGCCGCTGCCGGACCGGGAACGCACCGTCACCGGCACGCTGACGCTGGACGCCGCGGCGGCCGGCCAGCTGTTCGCCATGACGCCCTATGCCTTCAAGACCCCGGCGGAAGGGGTCCGGCGTCTGGCTGGGCTGCCCTCCCTGACCACCGAGATCGGCTTCCGCTTCCTTGTCTACCGCCGCCTGTCGGATTGACCCCCAAACCCAAACGCCCCCGGCCGCAGTCTGCGGCCGGGGGCGTTTGCGTGGGGCTCAGTTCAGTTCGGTGTCCGTGTCGGTTTCGTTGCCGCTCTCCAGTTCGTCGCCCAAAGCCGGGTCGTCGGCGTTGGGGCAGGCGGGGCAATACGGCACCGACCCGTCTGTCTCCATCTCATCGGGCATGTTCGGCAGCACGTCGGGCACCATGTCGCTGCCCTCGGGAATGTCGGTCCAGAAATCCTCCCGCTCGCTTTCCGCACCGCGGGGACCATAGGGTCTGTACTCCATTTTGGTTTCCTCCTTTGTGCATAAGGCCGGGCTCTTTGGCCCAAGCTGTACCTGTAGTTTGGAACAACGAGGTGAGCTTTATGCACAAACGGCGCGGACTTTTTTTCCAAAGCCTGCTTTTGACCCTTTTACTCATCCTTCCCATGGCGGGGGCGGTGGTCTACCTGGCCGGCCAGCGCAGCGAGCGGCAGGCGGCCCAGGCGGCGGCCGGCCAATCCACCCTGGCCGAACCGGCCGGGGCCCGCAACACCCACCGGCTGCTGCTGGCCGTGCAGGGGGAAGCCCCGGCCTTCCTGCTGCTCCGGCTGGACGGCCCGGCCCAGCAGATCCGCTTCTGCGCCCTGCCCGGGGAGCTGACGCTGCAGGCGCCCGCCGGCACCACAACGCTGGCGGCCTGCTACCTCAGCGCCGGGCCGGCCCGGGCCGCCGAACTGCTGATGAACACGGTGGGGATCGCGCCGGACGCCTACCTGGCGGCCACCGCCGACGGCTTTGCCGACCTGTGGGGCGGGGGCTCCGGCGTGCGGTTCGACACCAGCTCGGTGCTGCCCGAAGAAGCCCGCGGCCCGCTCGGTTACGGCGACGATCCGGTGGCCCAGCTGGAAGCCGGCGGGGTGCCGGACTTCCTGGCCGGGGCGGCCGGGCAGCCCGGCGTGGACCCGCCGGCGCTGGCGCGGGTACGCGGGGCGGTGTGGGCGGCCTTTTTCCGCCAGGGCAAGGAAGTCCTGCCCGGACTGGCGGAGGCGGTGCGGGGGGCGTCGGCCCGGCTGCTCACCGACCTGACCGCCCAGGACCTCTATCGCCTGGAGGAGACGCTGACCTGGCTGTCCGGTGCGTCGGGGCTGACGGTGGACTACGAGACCGCCGACCTGCAGCCCGCTGCCGGCAGCTGGCAGCTGACCGGGACCGGTATGCAGACGGTGCAGACCCTGCTGGCCGGCGGCCGGCCCGCCGAGACCACGCCCGAGACCGCCCGCTGACCCCTCAGTGCGCCGCCCAGGCGCGGCCCAGCGCCCGGGCCACCGCCGGAATGTCCTCGCTGCGCAGCGCCGCATAGCCGGCCACCACCGTGTCGGGCGGGCAGGCGTCCCGGTGGGCCATGTAGTAGTCGGAAAGCCCGCGCAGATGGACACTCTCGGCGGCCGCCGCCTGCACCATGGCCGTCTCGCCGCCGGCGCCGGGCAGCGTCAGCAGAAAATGCAGCCCCGAGTGGGTGCCCCCCAACGAAAGGCGGGGCCCCAGTTCCCGGCGCAGCGCCGCCGCAAAACTTTCCATCCGCCGCTTGTAGGTCAGCCGCATCCGGTTGATGTGCCGGGTGAAGGTGCCGCCTGCCATAAACCGGCAGAGGGTCTGCTGCTCAAACCGGCTGACCGTGTTGGAGTACAGCGCAAAATCCCGCCGGTAGCGGGCCAGCAGCGGCCGGGGCAGCACCATGCAGGCGATCCGGATACCCGGCGCCAGGCTTTTGGAAAAGGTGGTCAGGTAGACCACCGGGCCGTCCGGCCCCGCCATGCCCTGCAGGCTGGGCAGCGGCCGGGTGGTGAAGCGGAATTCGGAGTCATAATCATCCTCCAGGATGTACCGCCCGTCCGCCTCGGCCGCCCAGGCCAGCAGCTGGGCCCGGCGTGGGGCGGGCATCGTCACGCCGGTGGGAAAGTGGTGGCTGGGGGTCAGGTAACACAGCCCGGCCCCGCTGGCCGCCAGACCGGCCGGCGGCAGGCCCTGGGCGTCGATGTCCACCAGCCGGCAGGGAATGCCGTTGTTTTCCAGCACCATCCGGCTGCGGGCGTAGCCGGGGTTTTCCACTGCCGCCACCGCCCCCTGGAACAGATGGGCCAGGCAGCCCAGCAGATACTCGATGCCGGCGCCCACCACCACCTGGTCGGGGGTGCAGGCCACCCCGCGGTAGGCGGCCAGATAGGCCGCGATCTGGGTGCGCAGGTCGGCGTCGCCCTGGGCTTCGCCCCGCTGCAGCAGCTCCGGCGCCTGGTACAGCAGCTCCCGCTGGATGCGCCCCCAGCTGCGGGCCGGGAACAGCGCGGTGTCGATGCTGCCGGTGGACAGGTCGTACCGGGCCGCCGGCGCGGCAGGGGCTGCGGCCGGTTCCGGGGCCGGCGGCGGGGCCGGGCGCAGCATCCCGCCGGTCTCCTGTACATAAAACCCGCTGCGGGGCCGGGCCCGGGCCAGCCCCTCGGCCGCCAGCATCTGGTAGGCCGCATCCACCGTGTTCACGCTCACCCCCAGCTCGCCGGCCATCGTCCGGCGGCCGGGCAGCGGCGTGCCGGCGGGGCGCTGCTCGGTCCGGATCTCGTTGGCCAGCGCTTCATACAGCTGCTCGTACAACGGTTTGCCGGCGCGGGGGTCCAATTCGATCATACGTCCGCCTCCTTTCGGAAACTGGCCCCATAAAATAATCAACTACTGGATATTTACACAAGGCCAGATTCTCTTATAATGGGAGCATACCCCATCTGGCGACGGTTGTCAAGCGGATGGAGGGAGAGGAGAGTGTATACCATGCAATCGGAACTGATCTGTTTTCTGGTGTTCTGCGCGGCGGCGGTGATCCTGCTGGGGGTCTCGCTGTCCCGTACCCGCTTTACGGTGCAGAAGATCGCCATGATCGGCGTGATGGCCGCCTTGAGCTTTGTGGCCTATGAGTTTTTCCGCATCCCCAACATCCTGGGGACCGGGTCTTCCTTTCACCTGGGAAATACCTTCACGGCCCTGACCGCCATGCTGCTGGACGGCGTTTCGGGCGGGCTGGCCGGGGCCATCGGCCTGTCGCTGGCCGACCTGGTGGCCGGCGACCCGGGCTATGCGCTGACCACCTTCCTGCTGAAAATGATCATCGGTCTGGTCTGCGGCGGGGTGGCCCACCGGCTCTGCCACCTGGAAAACCGCCCCGGCCATGGGGCGGCCCGGGGCGGGTACCTGCTGCGGGTCAGCGCCAGTGCGCTCAGCGGCCTGCTGGTCAATGTGCTGACCGACCCGCTCATCGGCTACTTCCGCAACCGCTACCTCTTCGGCCAGGCCGAGGATCTGGCCGGCCTGGTGGCCAAGGTGGCCAGCGGCGTCACGCTGGTGAACTCGCTGCTGTCGGCGGCGTGCGCGGTGGTGCTGTACCTGGCGCTGCGCCCGGCGCTGGACAGGGCCCACCTGCTGCCCGCCGCCCCGGTGCGCCGCCCGCAGCACTGAGGCAGACCGAAAACGAGGAAGACAAAGGGGAAAACTGTCATGAAGATCGCAACCTTTAACATCCGCTGTGACTACGGCCAGGACGGCCCCAACAACTTCAGCTGCCGCCAGCCGCTGATCCTGCGCCGTCTGGCGGCCGAACAGCCGGACATCATCGGCTTCCAGGAAGTGCTGCCCCATGTGCAGCGCTGGCTGCGCACGGCCCTGCCCGGCTACACGGTGCTGGGCTGCGGCCGCAGCCGGGACTACGCCGACGAGGCCGTGACCCTGGCCGTCCGCAACGACACGGCCGAAATCCTGTCGCTGGACACCTTCTGGCTGTCGCCCACCCCGCGTCTGCCCGGGTCCCGGTATCCGGTGCAGAGCATCTGCCCCCGCACCTGCGCGGCGGCGGTGATCTACCTGCGGGAATGGGAAACCCCCATCCGGGTGTACAACACCCATCTGGACCATGAGGGCGCCCCGGCCCGGGAACAGGGCCTGCGCCAGATCCTGGCCCGCATCCGGCGAGACCGGGCCGAACTGCCGATGCCCGCCGTGCTGATGGGCGACTTCAACGCCACCCCCGGCGCCCCCGAGCTGGCCCCCCTCCGGGAGCCCTCGTCCTTCCCGCTGCGGGACATCACGGCGGACATTCCCCTCAGCTTCCACAACTTCGGGCTGGGGCAGGAACCCTCCGGCAAGATCGACTACCTGTTTGCGGGCGGCGGCCTGCGCCCGGAGCGGGTGCGCTGCTGGACCGATGAGGAGAACGGCGTCTTCCTGTCCGACCATTACCCGATCTGCGCCGAACTGCAGCGCGGCGAAGGCTGAGGATGATCTGCGCCCTGTCCGGCCCGACGGCCCGGACGGGGCTTTTTTTGTGCAAAATATGTAAAAAGAGAAAAACCACTGGTACAATGGGGGAAAATGGTGTAAAATATACGGTTGTAACGGGCAAGACCACCGTCGTATACGGCAACAGGAAGGAAACGCCATGGCAAGCAAACGGAAGAAGAAGAGAAACACCGGCTTTTGGTCTGGTTTGAACAGCAAGGGCCGCATGTACTTTGTGCTGGCTGTATGCTGTGCGCTGGTGCTGGTCACAGTGATCATTGCCTTTGTGGCGGTCCACGGGCTCAGCAGCGGCGGCACCGACACCCGGGACACCGCCGGCACGGAGCTGGTGGAGGAGCAGGGCTACAACAAGGACGAGAATACCATCGACGCCTCCCAGTACAGTTCCACCATTCTGGAAGAGAGCGAGGACGCCGGGCAGGAGTATGTGGACGAGACCCTCTTCCTGGGCGATTCCAACACCGCCCGGATGCGGATGTTCGGCTACTGCACGCTGGAAAACTCGTTGGCTTCGGTGGGCATGTCGGCCCGGTCGCTTGCCAGCTATGAGTGCGTCAAGTTTTCCGGCATCTCGGGGTATGTGACGATGCCCGAAGCGGTGGGGATCATGCAGCCCCGGCGGGTCATCATCACCTTTGGCACCAACGACCTGAGCCCCGGCTACAGCACCGAGGACTTCATCGCCAACTACCAGGAGGGCATCGAGGCCGTGGAGGAAGCCTACCCCAGTGTGGACATCATCATCAACGCCATTCCGCCGCTGGGGCAGCAGCATTCCAACGAGAACCTGACCCAGACCCAGGTGGACCAGTACAACCAGGCGCTGGTGCAGATGTGCCAGGAACAGGGCTGGAAGTTCCTCAACAGCGCCGAAGTGCTCAAGGATTCCTCCACCGGCTATGCCAAGAGCGGCTATGTGATCTCCAGCGACGGCATCCACCTGACCGAAGAGGCGGTGGGCGTGCTGTTCGACTATATCCGCACCCACAGCTATATCACCGAGGATGACCGCCCGACCCTCACCTCCATCCCGGAGCATGTCAGCGACAAGGACGTGAGCGCCAGCACCGCGGCTTCGGTCATCACCAGCAGCCCGGCTACCTCGGCGCCCGCTTCCTCCAGCAGCGAGACGGAAGAGGAGGAGTCCCAGAGCGAGTATGTGGAGCCCACCCAGGCCCCGACCGCGACCCCCGCCCCCACCGAGGCACCGGCCACCGCCACCCCGGCGCCGACGGCAGCCCCCACCCCGGTCCCCACCCAGGCGCCCACCCCGGCGCCGACGGCGGCTCCGACGGAAGTCC
>DWWE01000074.1 GCA_019119835.1 Candidatus Gemmiger stercoravium
TGTTGATGTCGAGCAAGGTCACGGCGTCGTCCGTCACGCACAGGCCGATGTACTCGCTCAGCGCGCCGTAGATGTCCACCTCGCAGGACACCGGGATCCCCCGGGACGCCAGGCGGGAGTTCACATAGCAGGGCTCAAACCCGAACTGGCTGGGGAAGGCCGGCCAGCACTTGTCCGCAAAGGCCACATACTTCCGGCTGCCCTTGTGGGCCTCGGCCCAGTCCAGCAGGGTCAGTTCGAACTGGGCCATCCGGGCCAGCAGGTCGGGGTAATACTTGCCCTCGCCCATCTCGGCCTTCATGTCCTCGCAGACGGCGGGGATGCGGGCGTCGCCCGCATGCTCCCTGTAGGCCACCAGCAGGTCCAGCTCGCTGTTCTCCTCGATCTCCACGCCCAGCTCGTACAGCCCTTTGATGGGGGCGTTGCAGGCAAAGAAGTCCTGCGGGCGGGGGCCGAAGGTGATGATCTTCAGGTCCCGCAGCCCCAGGATGGTCCGGGCGATGGGGACGAAGTCGGCCATCTTGTCGGCCAGCTCGGCGGCGGTGCCCACCGGGTATTCGGGAATGTAGCCCTTCAGGCGGCGCATCCCCAGGTTGTAGCTGCAGTTCAGCATGCCGCAGTAGGCGTCGCCCCGGCCGTTGATCAGGTCACCGTCCCCCTCGGCGGCCGCCACAAACATGCAGGGGCCGTCAAAGTACTTGGCGATCAGCGTTTCGGGGGTCTCGGGGCCGAAGTTCCCCAAAAAGACGGTCAGGGCGTTGCAGCCGGCGTTGGTGACTTCCTTGACGGCGGCCAGCATGTCCTTCTCGTTCTCCACGGTGGTCTTGGCCTCGTAGATCTCCAGGCCCTTGGCCTGGCAGGCCGCCGCAATGGCGGCGCGGCGCTGTTCGCTCAGCGCGATGGGGAAGCAGTCGCGGCTGACTGCCACCAGGCCCAGTCTGACTTGCGGGATGTTTGTGGATTGCATCGAAGGTTCCTCCTTTAGAAAATGGTTGAAAACCGGGCCGGTGGGTTTGCGTTTGGCCCGCGGATGGGGTACAATAGAAAAATAACAGGAATCAGGAAAGGGAGTGCCGTGCCCATGCCGGCTGTGTTCGACCGCAAGGAACTGCTCAAACTGCTGCGGGATTTCCACGTTCTCACCGGGATCCGCGCCGCCATGCTGGACGCCTGGGGGATTGATATGCTGTCCTACCCGGACCATCTGCCCGAGTATTGCCGGCTGGTCCGCCAGACCGAGGCCGGCCGCACCGCCTGCCTGCAGTGCGACCAGAACGCCTGCCGCCAGGCCAGGGAACAGCGCCGGGCGCTGCTTTACCCCTGCCACGCGGGGCTGCTGGAGATCATCACCCCGATCCTTGTGGACGACACGGTGGTGGGGTACATGCTGCTCAGCCACATCGTGCAGGGGGCCGACCGGGAAGCCGAATGGCAGTTCGCGGCCCGCTGCTGCGAAAAGTACGGCCTGCCGCTGGACCGCCAGCGCCGGGCCTTTGACGCTTTGCCCGGCACCCCCTACGAGAAGCTGCAGAGCGCCTCCCACCTGCTGGGGCTGGCCGCCCGCGCCTTGTATCAGGAGCGGATGGCCGGGCTGGTGCCCGGCAGCCTCAGCGAGCGGATGAGCACCTTTCTGGACGAGCACCTGGCCGAAGACCTGTCCGGCCCGCGGCTGTGCCGGGAATTTTCCATGAGCCGCACCGCCCTGTACCAGTTCGCCCGGGACCAGTACGGCTGCGGCATTTCGGAGCACATCGCCAAGCTGCGCATCCGCCGGGCGGTCACCCTGCTCAACACCACCGGCCTTTCCAACGCCGAGGTGGCGGCGGCGGTGGGCATCCAGGACGTGAACTACTTTTTCCGGGTGTTCCGCAAGTTCACCGGCCTCACCCCGAAAAAATACCGGGAAGCCGCCCGCCGGGGCGATCTGACCCGCGCCCGGCTGCCCGGCACGCTGGCCGCCGCGCCCGGGCCCGAACCGGGGGAATGACCCCGCCAGACTGCCGGAAAAGTCCAAACCCGTCGCCGTCGGCGGACAATCCCCGGCCGGAGGCCGGGACACCCTCTTGAATCAGTATACCGCGGCGGGGCGAAAGGTCCATAGCTTTCGGTTTATCTTACTGGAAAAATGTTCATTTATTTTCCGCCGCCTGCCCTTTCGCGTAGACAAAGCGCTTCTGGGCCAGGTAGTTCACAAAGAACAGGGCGCAGTCCACCGGGATCTTGATGGCCAGCTCGGGCACGGCGGCGGGCAGCAGCCCGGCCAGCCCGGCCACCAGCAGGGCGCTGCAGCCGGTCTTGATGACGGTCACGGTGGTGTACAGGGTGGCCGACCGCCCGTGGTGGCTGCGGCTGTGGAAGACAAGGAAGTAGTTGATCAGGTAATTGCACAGCGAGGACAGGACCCGCGCCAGCACCGTGGCGGCCAGGATGGACACCGTGGCGCCCAGCGCCGGCTCCAGCGCCCGGCAGAGCAGGGCGAAGGCCGCCAGGTCCACCAGGCTGGAAGAGAGGGAGGACCCCAGAAACCGCACAAAGGGGGTCTGCCGCACGGCGGCTGCAATGGAATGGGACAAGGGACAGGCTCCTTTCTCGGGCTTTGACCGGATGGGGGAAAATCGTACGCCCCGCCCCGCGGAGGCGGGGGCGGGATTTTCTCCATCATACCGCATTCTGGCGGATTCTGCAACCCGCCGCGGCCCAAAGGCTTGCAGGGCGGCGGCGGGGGTGCTACAATAAAAAACGGATTTTTATGGGCCGGCGGCGGGGCTGCCCGGGCTGCAAAGGCGGCCGGGACCCGGCTGCCGGCCCGAAACAGGGGGCAATGGTAATGGAAATGACCTTTTCCAAGCGGCTGGACCTTTTCGGCCCGGAAATTTTCGCCGCGCTCAACGACAAAAAGATCGCCCTGGAAGCCCAGGGCCGCATCCTCTACAACCTTTCGGTGGGCACGCCGGACTTCCCGCCCGCGCCCCACATCAAACAGGCGCTCATCGACGCCGCCGGCGACGACGAAAGCTGGAAGTACACCCTGCGGGACATCCCCGAACTGCTGGAAGCCGTGGGGGCCTACTACCGCCGCCGCTTCGGGGTGGAGGGCATCACCCCCGACCGGGTCATGAGCTTTTCCGGCAGCCAGGACGGCATCGGCCACCTGGGGCTGGCCCTGCTCAACGAAGGGGACACCGTGCTGCTGCCCGACCCCTGCTACCCGGTGTTCATGACCGGGATGCGCCTGGGCGGCGGCGTGCCGTATTTCTACCCCCTGACCCGGGAAAACAACTTCCTGCCGGACGTGCGCTCCATCCCCGAGGCGGTGGCCCGCAAGGCCAAGGTCATGCTGGTCTCGCTGCCGGCCAACCCGGTGGGCAGCGTCGGCACGCCGGAACTCTACGCCGAGATCGTGGCCTTCTGCCGGCAATACGGCATCCTGCTGGTCCACGACAACGCCTACAGCGACATCATCTTTGACGGCGCCCGGGGCGGCAGCGTCTTCAACACCCCCGGCGCCGAGGAGGTGGCGGTGGAGTTCTTCTCCCTGTCCAAGAGCTTCAACGTCACCGGGGCGCGCATCAGCTTCCTGGTGGGCCGGCCGGACGTGGTGGCCGCCTGCAAAAAGCTGCGCACCCAGATCGACTTCGGCATGTTCTACCCCATCCAGAAAGCCGCCATCGCGGCCCTCACCGGCCCGCTGGACAGCGTCCGGGCCCAGTGCCGGGTCTACCAGGCCCGGCGGGACGCCCTTTGCGGCGGGCTGCGGTCCATCGGCTGGCCGGTGCCGGACAGCCACGGCAGCATGTTCGTCTGGGCGCCGCTGCCCGCGGGCTGGCGCCACAGCATGGCCTTCTGCCTGCGGCTGATCGAATCCGCCGGCGTCATCTGCACGCCGGGGGGCAGCTTCGGCCCTTCGGGGGAAGGGTATGTCCGCTTCGCCCTGACCCTGCCCGAAGAGACCATCCGCCGGGCCGTGGCGGCCATTGCCGCCAGCGGCATCCTGACCGAGCGGGAAGCCTGACCCGCCCCACCCCGCCAAGGAGGCGCCCATGTCCGTCCGTTCCCCTTTGCAGCAGGCGCTGGAAAGCTGCGCCGGCCGTAGCTACCCGCTGCACATGCCGGGCCACAAACGCCGGATGCCCCCGGCGCCGGGGCTTGGCTGCTATGCCTGGGACACCACCGAGGTCCCCGGCACCGACGACCTCCACGACGCCGGGGGCATCCTGGCGGCGGCCATGGCCCGCACCGCCGCGCTGTGGGGGGCCGGGCGCAGCTGGTATCTGGTGGGGGGCAGCACCTGCGGCATCCTGGCCGCCGTGCGCGCCGCCGCCCCCTTCGGCAGCCGGGTGATCTGCGCCCGCAACTGCCACAAATCGGTCTACCATGCCATCGAGCTGGGCCGGCTGTCGGTGACCTGGGTCACCCCGCCGACCGACCCGGCGTTCGGGGTCTACGGCAGTTTGCCGCCCGCCGCCGTGGCCGCCGCGCTGGATGCCTGCCCCGACGCCGCCTGCGTGATTCTGACCAGCCCCACCTATGAAGGGGTGCTCAGCGATCTGGCGGCCATTGCGGCGCTCTGCCATGCCCGGGGGGTGCCGCTGCTGGTGGATGAAGCCCACGGCGCCCACTACCTGCCCCTGGCCGAAGCCCACGGCTGGCGGGGCGGGGCGGTGGCGGCCGGGGCCGACCTGGTGGTGCAGAGCCCCCACAAGACCCTGCCCAGCCTGACCCAGACCGCCCTGCTGCACCTGAACGGCGGGCGCATCGACCCCGACGAGGTGGAGCGCCAGCTGGATGTGTTCGAGACCAGCTCCCCCTCCTACCCGCTGCTGGTCAGCCTGGACGGCTGCACCGCCGCCCTGGCCGACGGCGGCGACGCCCTGTTTGCGGCCTGGCGGCAGCGGCTGGACCGGTTTTCGGCCGCCGTGGCCGGGCTGGGCCGGCTGCGGGTGTTCTGCCTGGGGGCCGACGCCCCGGCCCGCCACCCGGCGGTCTTTGCCCATGACAGCGGCAAGATCCTGGTAAACGGCGGGGCGGCCGGCCTGACCGGCGCCGCCCTGGCCGAGACCCTGCGCCGGGACTGGGGCTTTGAGACCGAGATGGCCTGCGGGGCCAACCTGCTGGCCATGACCAGCGTGGCCGACGCCCCCGACGCCCTTGACCGCCTGGCCGAAGCCCTGGCGGCCATCGACCGGGCCGCCCCGGCCTGCCCGGCCCCGCCGCTGCCCCCGCTGCCGCCCCCCGGCCCGGCGGTGTGCCCCCCGGCCGAAGCCCTTGCCCGGCCGCGGCGGCTCTGCCCGGCCGACCGGGCCGTGGGCGCCGTTGCGGCCGAGTATGTCTGGGCCTACCCGCCCGGGGTGCCGCTGCTGGCCCCCGGCGAGCGGATCACCCCGGCTTTTGCCGCGGCCGCCGCCGGGCTGGAAGCCGCCGGCACCCGCCTGCACCACACCGTCGCCCGCACCCCCGGCACCCTGGCGGTGCTGGCCGACCCGGACCCGGCAGCACCGGGGACCCGATGATGCCGAATAGACACGCCCGCCCTTGGCGGGAACCCGCCCGGCCCGGCCGGGCCA